>JAAZDI010000275.1 GCA_012512295.1 Syntrophomonadaceae bacterium | reverse complement strand
GTATTCCTGCCTTTCCGTTTCATTTTATATTCGGAAAGAGCAGAAGCACAATTTATTTTACACACTCTGAAAAACCAAATTTTGGGATTTCCGACTGTAACCGTTACGGCTGTTGCCTGAATTTTTAGCTTCAATTCTATACTTTTCATAACCTAAATGCTCGTTCAGTTCTTCCTCTAAGACTTCTTCAATGGTTCGTTTAAATAAGTCTTTCAATAGGTTGTGAACGTCTTTGACTGATTTACAGTCTTTGGCCAGATCCTGGGCCAAAAGGGTTCTCTTGTCTTGCATAAACGGTCAACTCCTTTGATGGTAGCTTTGCCCTTTACACAAAAATAATTATATTCTCCAAACTTCAGGTGGAGTAAAGTCTCCACCTGAAGCCCCGATGTTCAGCGAAGCTGAACGAGTTAACTAGTAACGGTTTTAATTATAATCTACCGGTCGCAATAATCGGCCCGGCTGGTTCAACAGTATTTCTTCTTCTTTCTGCGGAAATAATTACGCCATCGTAGTCTCTCAGCTGGTTGTCTACGGCTCCATGGTATACCCAGACATCTTGCGGAGTTTTATATAACGTATGAACCGAGTACCGGTCCTGATGCCGCAGCCATACTTTATAGGTGTCATATTCACGGCCGAATTGGTTTGGCTCCGGCACCTGATCCAAATGGACTAGGATACAATTACGGTTGTAGTCCAGGAGGATGTAGGCCTTCGCTCGCGGTACTCGATTGGTGGGCTTCAAAACCAAAGCCCTTTTTTGTCGATCAGCCACTGGATACGGTTCATAAGCCAGGATTTCTTCGGCTAGACCATTTTCTACCTCTTCAGTAATCTCTTCAATAATCTCTTCTTCGATTATTTCTTCCGCAGGAATTTCTTCTTCTGGTACCTCCGGTGTCAATGTAGGTCTCGGTCTTGGTGTTGGCCTAGGTCTTGGTGTTGGGGTCGGGGTCGGTCTCGGTCTAGGCGTTGGTCTGGGTCCTGGTATTGGCGTCGGAATCGGAATGGTAATATCACAAGTTACCCCGGGGATAGCTAGTCTTTGACCGATAGCGAGTGTGTATGGAGCTGATATTTCATTAACCCGGGCAATATCCCGCCAGTCAAAACCATAGAGCTCACCGATACTATACAGGGTTTGCCCCCGGGTGACAGTGTGGACCTTAATTGGCAGCACTACTTGATCGCCGGGATAGATTGTATACGGTGGTTCAATGTCCGGATTAACCTCAAGCACAGATTGTAATGGAATCCGGAATTTGTTAGCGATCGAGGACAGGGTATCACCAACTCTGACTGTATAGAGCCAACCACAATCTGGTGGCAGCGGCGGTGGGATGGTCGGAGTTGGCGTTGGGGTTGGGGTCGGTGTTGGGATAGTAATATCACAGGTTACCCCCGGGATAGCCAGCCTTTGACCGACGTAAATCGTATATGGGGGTGAAATTCCATTAACGCGAGCAATATCCCGCCAGTCAAAACCGTAAAGCTCGCCAATACTGTAAAGGGTTTGGCCCCTGGTAACCGTGTGGACCTCGACTGGGATGAGTATCCGTTCACCAGGATAGATCAAATAAGGCGGAGGGATATTGGGATTAGCCTCAATTACTGCTTGGACCGGAATTTGGAAGTTTCGGGCAATTATAGCTAGGGTATCGCCTGATTTTACAGTATAGAGCCAACCGCAATCCGGCGGCAGTGGCGGGGGGATAGTCGGGGTTGGCGTTGGGGTCGGCCCGGTTATGTCACAAAATACCCCGGGGATGGCCAGTCTTTGCCCCGGATAAATAGTATAGGGAGCCCGAAGTCCGTTAACCCGGGCGATATCCCGCCAATCTACACTATAGGAATTACCGATAACAGATAGGGATTCTCCTCGGACAACAGTATGCACCCTAATCGGTATGACCAGCCTTTGTCCAGGAGTAAGGGCATAGGGTGGCCTTATATCCGGATTAGCATTTATTATTTCTCGGACTCGAATCTGAAAGTCACGGGCAATCGAAGCTAGGTTATCACTGGCCGTGACCGTATAAACCCAACCACAATCTGATGGAAGTGGTGGTATTCGCTGTTGAATTTGCGCTGAATTGTATTCCTCAGGACTCTTTTGCCTGGACACAGGATCACTCTCCTTATTAAGAAGCAGTTGTTAACTGCATTAATAGATTGTAAATCCAAAGTTGCCTACTACTTATATTCAAACCCATTATATGGAGCAACTACTTAGACTGTGCCTATCCAAAGTCTACTGGCTTGATCTTTCAGCTATATTCGGTCCTACTCCGTTGCAATGAAGGTGAACTCGCTCAGCTTCGCTGAACATCGGGGATTCAGCTGGCGATTCTATTCCACCTGAAAGCGAAAACAAGGTAGCCCTTACTTAATACTTAATAAAAGGGGGAGTCTTTTGCTTTAGATAAAGGAATCGAATCATCAATGTCGAAGAAAAAGGGAGACCAGGAAGGTAGAAGACGGAGATGGAAATTGCTTATTCAGGTAACAGATAATGGACAGGAGAAGTCAGGGTGGCAGAAAATAGGTTGATCTTAGGAATTGATCCAGGGCTGGTGGATACCGGATACGCTATTATTAATGGCTCAGGGAGAGTGCCGGTTTTACAGGAAGGCGGCTTAATCCGGACAAATCGAAAGGTCCCACTGAACTTTCGACTCAAGGAAATCTATGACGAACTGGTTTCCGTGATCCGGGCAAAGACTCCGACCGTTATGGCCATGGAAGATTTATTTACGGACTACCGTAACCCGAGTACGGCCATCCTGATGGGGCATGCTCGAGGAGTTTGTCTTTTAGCAGCGGCTAATTGTGGATTAGCGGTTATGAGTTATAGCCCGGCCCGGGTTAAGAAATCATTGACCGGCAATGGTCGGGCTAGTAAAGAACAGGTCAAGGCCATGGTCCGGGTTACCTTGGGCCTGCGGGAAGAACCAAGTTCTGAGCATGTGGCCGATGCCATTGCGGTTGCCTTATGTCATTTACGAGAACTAAGTGTTAGAGATTAGAGGGTTGAATAGTGATTGCCAGAATTTATGGAACAATAGATGGGTTCAGTCATCGAGGGATTTATCTTCGAGTGGGCGGTTTAGTCTATGAGGTTTGCCTGACCGCTGCCGAAAGGCGGGCGCTGGAGCACTATCCAATCGGCGAAGAGATTTCCCTGCATACCCTTTGTTTTATGGAGGGCGGCGTCAGCGGAGGAAATCATTCACCCCTGCTGGTCGGGTTTCAAAATCCGCAGCATAGGGAATTTTTTGAACTGCTGATTCGGGTTGAAGGAATTGGGGTGGGGAGTGCCTTGAAGATGTTGACGGCCCCAATTCCGCAAGTTGCGCAAGCGATTGAAGAGAATAACCTGACTTTTTTATGCACCTTAAAACATGTGGGGGAGAGGACCGCCCGGAAAATTGTCGCTAGTCTAATGGGTAAAGTAAAGATCTACGCCCAGCCCGTGACAGAATCAATGGAGGTCCCCCGAGAAGGTGAAACCGCAAAGATAGGGCCTGTTAAGCTGACCGGGGATTCTGAGACTCCAGCAGCCAATTCGATTAATCCGACCTCACCGGAACAGCTCCAGGAGCAGTTGCGGTCTCAGACAACGGAAATTCTGGAGCAGTTAGGTTATTCCAATAGTGAAGTCAAAAAGATGTTAAACCAGGTTTTTGAGAAACGGTCAGATTTCACGAGGGTTGAGGAGATTCTGGCGGAAATTTATCGCAAACAGGAAAAACCGATTATAAAGTAGCCAGAAACAAGTTGACTTACCTCAGTCATCCTGAGTGTTGTGGCCGGCCATGGGTGGTAGTAAGAAAAAAGGGAAAAAAGCTAGCAAGCAATATTTAGAAAAATAAACGGGGGGTGAAGAGGGGTGCCCCGATTAACGCTGTTAGATGGTCAGGAACAAATCGAGGATTTGCTGCAAGTCAGACTGAGACCAGTTCGCTTAGAGGACTATATTGGGCAACCAACCCTAAAGAAGCGGTTGGGGATCGCTTTAAAGGCAGCTCGAAAACGGGGGGAACCCTTGGAGCATTTACTTTTGTACGGTCCTCCTGGACTGGGCAAGACCACGTTGGCCCACATTATTAGCCGTGAAATGGGAGGGAATCTGGTTACTTCGTCCGGTCCGGCCATCGAACGGAGCGGAGATTTGATGGGGATCTTGACCAATTTGCAGGCCGGGGATATTCTATTCATTGATGAGATTCACCGTTTGCCCCGTCCGGTGGAAGAATTTCTGTACTCCGCGATGGAGGACTTTCAAATAGATTTTGTGGTTGACAAGGGTGTCTTCGCGAAAACCGTCAAGATCACCTTAAAACCTTTTACCCTGGTTGGGGCAACGACCCGAGCCGGCCTGGTTTCCGCTCCTATGCGGGAGCGATTTGGCTTATTATATCACCTCGATTTTTATCCAGTTGAGGATTTGCAAGAAATCGTCCTGCGCTCCAGTAGTATTCTGGGGGTCTCAATTGATCCCCTGGCCGCCAGGGAAATAGCCAGCCGCTCTAGAGGCACCCCGCGGATTGCCAATCGATTGCTGAAGAGGGTTCGAGATTATGCCGAGGTAATGGGTGATGGTTTTATTAATCGAGAAATTGCAGCCAAGAGTCTTGTTTTAGAGGGAATTGATCCACTTGGTTTGGATGAATTGGATCTCCGTTTTTTAACAACCATTATCCAGGTTTATAAAGGTGGTCCAGTTGGCATCGAAGCTTTGGCAGCCACGCTTAACGAAGAGGTGGATACTTTACAGGATGTAGTGGAACCTTATTTACTAAAATCGGGTTTTATTATTCGGACTCCCAGTGGTCGAAAAATTACTGAATTGGGACTGGCCCATCTTGGGTTAACCTAAGGGGAACTGGCTCCAGTGACTGATGGAGCGCTTGTGTTTACCAGTTGAATGTAGTAGAATTTAAACGCAAATTTACAATTATATCGCGGGTGTGATAGGACCCAGGGGGGAGAATCTAGATGGTGGAAAAAGGGACTTGGACAGTCAAAAAAGGTCTGGCTGAGATGCTTAAGGGCGGAGTAATTATGGATGTGACTACCCCCGAACAGGCCAAAATTGCCGAAGAGGCCGGAGCCTGTTCAGTAATGGCTTTGGAAAGGGTTCCAGCGGACATCAGAGCGGCCGGGGGAGTAGCCCGGATGGCTGACCCAACAGTTATTCTGCGGATAATGGACGCTGTAACCATCCCGGTTATGGCGAAAGTCAGAATAGGTCATTTTGTCGAGGCGCAAATCCTGGAGGCCCTGGGGGTAGACTATATCGACGAGAGTGAAGTCTTAACCCCAGCGGATGAAAACTACCACATCAATAAGCATGCCTTTAAGGTACCTTTTGTGTGTGGTGCGAAAAACTTAGGGGAAGCATTGCGGCGAATTGGTGAAGGGGCAGCGATGATTCGGACTAAAGGTGAACCGGGCACCGGCAACGTGGTGGAAGCGGTGCGGCATATGCGGGCCGTAATGGGAGAGATTCGTTGGTTGCAAAACCTGCCGGAAGAAGAACTAATGACCGCGGCTAAGAATATGGCTGCTCCCTACGATTTGGTGGTGCAGGTGGCGAAAACCGGCAAACTACCCGTAGTTAATTTTGCCGCTGGAGGCATTGCCACCCCGGCTGATGCGGCTTTGATGATGCAGTTAGGTTCGGATGGCGTGTTTGTCGGCTCCGGGATTTTCAAATCGAAGGACCCGGTGGCTCGGGCCAAAGCAATCGTCGCCGCGACGACTCACTATAATGATCCCAAAATTTTAGCGGAAGTTTCCCGTGACTTGGGCGAAGCCATGCCTGGACTCGAGATCAGCACCTTGGGACCGTCTGATCGCATGCAGGAGCGCGGCTGGTAGGGTGTAAGAGTAGAGTAATAAGAGTAGAGTATAAGATATGCTGTGTTTTGGTATTTATTATTTGAACAAGGGAGCCCCGCTTATAGAAGCAGGGGTCTTTTGAATTTGTTTATGAAAGAGGGTAGAACCGGAAAATGCTTGAGTCTGGTAATAACCCACCGAAAGCCAAATCAGATACGACCTCAGCTTCAGGCAACCAACCAATCCGGATTGGTGTTCTGGCTATGCAAGGGGCCTTTATTGAGCACTGTCGCATGATGGAAAAACTAGGCTGTGAATGCAAGCAGGTCCGGAAACCAGAGGATCTTGAGGGTTTGCACGGTTTGATCATTCCTGGTGGGGAAAGCACCACGATTGGCAGGCTGATGGATAAATTTAAACTATTTTCGGCCGTGCAGGAAAAAGTCAGACAGGGTCTACCCGTGTATGGG
>JAAZDI010000024.1 GCA_012512295.1 Syntrophomonadaceae bacterium | reverse complement strand
GGTCAATAGTGAAGTACTCCTCAGCTTCTGCTTCTATCCAGTCTTTTTGCTCCAGTTTTAATCTCATAAACCCTTATTGTTTTAGATACACGGTCTGGATTTGTTCTTTGCCGATAACACCTGAGTTTATAAGCCATCTCTGGACCGGATTCGGCAAGTTTTTAATCATCTCTTCTGTGATAATTGTTTCTTCTAACCTGATTTGTGCCAGCGTTTCTCTTATTTCTTGATTAACTTGGGTATTAAAGTTCCAAAACGCAAACCCGATAGTCAGGGCCAAAAGAATAATAAGGTTGGGTATGGTCCCATACTTTGCGTCTGACCAATACATGATGATTAAAATTTGCGATAGAATCACCGCCAGCAGTGCGGGTATCCACCACCAATCTTTTTGCAACAAAGATAATAGGGCTATCGTTAAAAAAAGAGAAGCGGCGGCTAACCAGAGAATACCCATAGGCTTAGAAATACTCATGGTGAGCTGATTAATCTTGGCCAGCTCAAAAGCTTTGATAAAGCCCATTAAATGAATCAATCCATGAATAAACGCTATTCCAATAAACAATGTTTTCATCAATACGATTCTCCAGAAAAATTAATTTTAAGATCTACAACCTCCGGGGTATTGCCAATTCTAATCGGAGGGCCCCAGGTACCCACCCCGGTTGAGACAATTACCTGCATTTCCCCTTTGCGGAGATAACCCCAGTCAACCTCATACATGCGCTGAGTTATAAAACCAAGCGGAAACAGTTGCCCCTGGTGGGTATGGCCGGACAACTGCAAATCCACCCCGTTAATTTGGCCCTCTTCCAGTCGGGAAGGATTATGATCCAGCATGATGATCGGGCGGTCGTGGTTAATCCCGGCCATCACCTCGGCCAATGGCTTGCGGACCGTAATTGCCCGGCCGTGGCCGCGGTCTTCTCGGCCGACCAAATAAAAGCTATCATTAATCAGTACGTATTGATTACGCAGCACCGTTATTCCGGCTTCCTCGAGACGGGTCACCGTTTCCGTTGTTCCGCGGCCATCATGGTTACCCAAAACCATATATATCCCCAGGCGCGGGTTTACCTGGCGGAAGATGGCGGCCATATTCTGCTCCACAAAAGGACCGATATCATCATCAATTACGTCCCCGGCCAGAAAAATTATGTCCGGATTCCGTTGCTGGATCTGGTCAATGATACCAGCCAAGCGCCGGCTGTTGACTATGTACCCCAGATGCAGATCGGACAGCAGGATGGCATGTAACGATTGGCTGCCGTTGGCACTTTTCGGAATCGTGATTTCATAAGGCCGCACCACCGGATGCCAGGCATTCCAAGTACCATATAAGAGTAGCCCGGCGACCAAACAAACTACAGCCAGCCCTACTTTGACGGGTGATTCCTTGATTATGTCAGGAATAAACCCCAGCCAGCGGTCCAGCAGTCTAAGGATATCAATCAGAATAACGAATAACAGGGAATAAAAGAAGGCGGCTATTGAATAGGCTCCGACCCAATTCAGGACCGGTTGAAACCAAGAACCATTACCGGAAGGCAACATCCGGTTCCAAATAAAAGAGGAAGCAATCAAAATAAATAAAATCCAGTACGCGATGCCAAAGCCACTGGGGATAAGACTGTCAAAAGCCTGTCGGCCGCGGTAACCAAGGTAAACGACGCGGCC
>JAAZDI010000274.1 GCA_012512295.1 Syntrophomonadaceae bacterium | reverse complement strand
TTGACCAGTGCGTTTACTGGCCAGGGCATCGCTGAACTTAAAGCTTGCTTAAAAGATAAGATATCGGTTTTAGCCGGCCCCTCTGGTGTCGGCAAATCATCTTTGCTGAACCAGGTTCAGCCTGGCTTGACTTTGCGGACGAGCGAGGTTAGCCGAAAGATCGGCCGGGGTCGGCATACCACCCGTTTTGTGGAACTGCTTTCGCTGGATGATGGTGGGTTAGTGGCTGATTCTCCTGGCTTTAGCGTTCTTTCCTTGCCGCGAATGAAGCGAGAAGAATTGAGTGGTTACTTTCGGGAACTAGCCGAGTTTACCGGCCGCTGCCGCTTTAATTCTTGCCTGCACCGCAGCGAACCAGGCTGCCAGGTGAAACAGGCCCTCGAGGAAGGCTTGATTGATGAACGACGTTACGAAAGCTACCTCACCCTGCTGCAAGAAGTGATTGAAAATGAGCAGCGGTATTAAACATTTTAACCGCCCAGAGTTATTCGTATTACCGTGGCGCGTCAATGTATAATTATTACACAGAGAACATTTTTTGTAATAAAGGATATATTAGTAATTAACAAAGATATTCAATCAGAAAGGTTACAATAATTATGCTTAAGATTGCTCCATCTCTTTTATCCGCCGATTTTAGCCGACTTGCTGAACAGGTAAAATTAGTCGAAGAAGCTAAGGCCGACTATCTACACTTGGATGTGATGGACGGTCATTTTGTCCCCAATATTACCTTTGGTCCTTTGGTCGTCAGTGCCTTGCGATCGGTTACGGGACTTTTTTTTGACACCCATCTGATGATTGAGAACCCAGAGCGGTATGTTGAAGACTTTGTTAGGGCCGGGGCTGATCTAATTACGATCCACGCGGAGGTTTGTCCGCATCTGCACCGGTCCGTGCAGCAGATCAAAAACTTGGGCGTTAAGGTAGGCGTAGCCCTCAACCCGGCAACTCCTCTGACAAGTTTAGAATACATCCTGGAGGAACTGGATCTGGTTCTCTTAATGACAGTAAACCCGGGCTTTGGTGGGCAGACTTTTATCCCAGCTGTTTTGCCGAAAATTTGTCAGCTTAGGCAGATGATTAATGAACGTGGATTAACTACCGAACTAGAGGTAGATGGCGGCGTTAACCTGGAAACAGTTCAGGCGGTCGTTGAGGCCGGAGCCGACGTGCTGGTGGCTGGGTCAGCTGTGTTTAAGGCCCCAGACATTCCGCAAGCTGTTTGGGATTTGCGGGAGAAGGGGTTATTAATGAAGGGAGAAATACAACCATGATCAGTAAAGAATTGATTGAACGGATTAATTATTTAGCTCGCAAAAGTAAAACTGAGGGACTCACCCCCGAAGAAAAAGAAGAGCAGGCCCGGGTTAGAAGGCAGTATTTGGATGCCATCAAAGCCCGGGTTACTGACGCCCTGGATCGAGTGAAAATTGTCGATCAAAAACCAACCGAATGTTCTTGCGACTGTCTGCACCTGGGACCCTGCTCACAGCATAAAACAAGGCATTAGAGGTTAAACTTTTCCATTTTTCCTTCCAGGGTTCCAAAGTGGAGTATGAGTTGGGGGTGATGATAATGTGGTTAAACAAACCAGTCTTGTTCGCAATTATCTTTACCCTATTAGTCGCTTGTGGTTTTATAATGTTCAACTGTGCTAAAAAGGCAGAACGGGTAAGTGCTGATCGAACCAAATGGCTGACCAGCACCTTAATCGCCCATCGGGGAATGCATAGCGAGAGCGAAAATATCCCGGAAAATACTCTGTCGGCATTTGCCAGGGCGATTGAAAACGGTTACATTATTGAGCTTGATGTGGCCATGACCAAAGACAAGAAACTAGTAGTCTATCACGATAAGAAATTGAAGCGCTTGTTCGGCCTGGAAGCATATTTAAGTGAAATGGATTATAGTGAGTTGGCCGAATTACGATTTGCTAATTCTCCAGAAAAGATACCCTTATTTGAGGAAGTCCTGGCTTTAGTGAACGGTCAAGTTCCCCTGTTGATCGAGATTAAGAATGAGGGTGCCGTGGTGGAATTAGAGAGCAAGCTTTACGATCAATTAAAGAGCTATTCTGGGCAGTACGCAATTCAATCCTTTAATCCGTATTCCGTGGCTTGGTTCCGAAAAAATGCCCCAGAGGTGCTCCGGGGACAGCTTTCCGGGAGTTTTGAGGTCAGTGATTATGACGTTGAGTACGCGGGAACAACGCGCCTACCCTGGTATCAGAAGATACTCCTTTCAAACTTGTTGCTGAATTTTGAAAGCAGACCCAATTTTATCGCTTATGAGATAAATAACAATATTGATAAACTAAATAGCTTAAGAAAACTCGATGTGCCAGTTT
>JAAZDI010000273.1 GCA_012512295.1 Syntrophomonadaceae bacterium | reverse complement strand
TGTTAGTTCCAATATGGGAAACGATGATCTTCTTGAACTGTTTATTAACGATCATTTTGCCATGCATCTTGTCCGGAAAAGCGGTGTCGTTACTAATCAAGGTAAGGTCTTTAACATTGCGTTTAATTAGAGCATCAATAATGGTACCAGGGGAACCAATTCCTAGGAAGCCGCCTATCATAATTGTATCGCCGTCATTGATTAAGGCCGCAGCTTCATCAGCTGTAATAACTTTAGCCATAATATGCACCCCGTGTATCTTTATTTTTGAACCTCTTCAACTTACGGCATTGGTAATATGGTAATAATTGATCCAAGCTGCCCGGTAACTAAATAGAAGTTACCGGGACACCTTGGATAATGCCTGTCACCAAACAAACAACAACAAATGCAAGTCATTTGGTCACGACATTCTCGGCATTAAGATATTCTCTAAAAACTCCCAAACATTAAGCCCACTTGGTACCGCTCAGCAGTTCGCGGGCGATGATTATTCTTCTGACTTCGGAAGTACCAGCCCCGATATCCCAAAGCTTGACGTCCCGATAATGTCTTTGAATCGGATACTCTAGGCAGTAACCATAACCGCCATGGATTTGGACGCCATCCATGCAGATCTTGGTGCTGACTTCGCCAGCGTACAGTAGGGAAGCAGCAGCCTTCATATCTAAGACAGTTCCTTTTCCACCTCGTTTATCGGTGAGAGAGTCAACATAAGCCGCTGCCGAGTACATCAACAATCTGCCAGTTTCGTAACCAACATACATGTTGGCAAGTTTTTCCTGGATCATTTGGTTAGCAGCGATCGGTTTGCCAAACTGAACCCGCTCTTGAGCATACTTGAGGCTGAGTTCTAAGGCAGCACGAGCAGAGCCAAGAGCACAACCGGAGAGTGTAATCCGCTCAGTGGTTAGACCACCGGTCAGGATGGCAACACCCTTATTCACTTCGCCAACGAGGTTTTCTTTTGGAATTCTTACATCGTCAAAGCTGAGGAGACCGGTTGGGGATGTGCGCATACCAAACTTGCGAATTTTTTCGCAGGTATATCCTTTCGGCCAAGGATCGATTTCCATAATAAAAGCACTCATGCCTTTGGGGCCAAGTTCAGGAGCAGTCTTAGCGTAGAATAACAGGGTTTGTCCGCCAGGAGCGTTGGTGATGAAGATCTTGCTGCCGTTGATAACCCAGCTGTCCCCATCTAGTTTAGCAGTGGTTCTCATGGACATAGCGTCAGAACCAGCGTTGGGCTCGGTGATTCCCAGACAGCCCATGGCAGTACCATCGCACAACGGCGGGAGGTATTTTTGCTTAAGTTCTTCGTTAGCATTCCGCTTAATATTGTCAGCGCAAAGAACCAGGTGGGCACCCCATGTCATGGAAAGAGCATTGGAGATCCGAGCTAAGTTCTCGGTGCAGATACAGGCTTCAGTGTAGCCCAGGCCGGCTCCGCCGTACTGTTCAGGAATAGTGATACCGACCATGCCCAACTTGCCTAGTTCTTTAAAGAAATCTTTTGGAAACTCGTCTTTCTCATCCAGTTCTTCCATTTGAGGATCAAGCCAAGTGCTTGCCCATTTATATATAGTATCCGCTAACATTTGCTGTTCATCGGTGAAGGTGAAGTCGATAGCCATTAAATATTTCCCCCTTTTATCTATTATTTTTTAAATTTATACCTTTGGAGAGTTGTTAGGCTTGTCTTAATCAAGACAAGTGTTCTCCATAAAACAATACCTGTAATGGACTCACTCATTACAGCCGCTCAATGCGTTAGTAGTATAACGGCTATTGAGCTGTCACATGACTCCTAAAACAGGATGTCGTTTGGAAAAGAGGCGTCACCTCTTAGTCCTTATCATAATCATAATCATTTTTATTTGTACAACATGGCCGGCACACATTTATACAGGGGGTTATTGGGTCAGTTATCTAACAAAGATACATCCTGCCCAAAAAATTCAGGCTGTAACATATCAAGGTTTTGGCCCAAATTAGTCGAAGGTATGTAGAAATTGAGGTTTGCTAAAAAGCAAGCCTAAATACTGTAGGTGACCGCCAGATTGGCTATACCGTTTAGTAACAGGTACTGTTCCATGTTACCAAATATCGTTCGAAAATCAGCATCTTACGTTGCTAATATGCATGTCCAGCTGATTCTCCGCTCGTTATCAGGCATAGAGGTATTCCTCATCAACTGTGTCGGTGTGTTGGATATCCGGTTCTTGCCTCATCCTTACGGTAGAACCTTCCCTTCAACTAAGTACCCACACCTCCTTTCCTGGCCTGAGCACAATGAAAATTAGAAATAATCTTCACTGGCTTTTTCCTTGGGTGTTCTCTAACCTGATTTTGAGACCGGCCGCCTTTGGGATCAATAATTCATTAGCAGATATAAAGCGGGTTATGTTAAGAGGATAATTAAAATATTATTAAACAACAATATATTATTTAATTCTATATATAGATATAAATAATAAAATTTAAGTATTGGTTTGTAACTTATGTGTTACTTTGTAAGTTAATGAAATTAATTAGCAAAAAATTATTATAAACATTAATAGTTCGGGAAACATAAGCCTTATGTATTACCATTTTTGGTATCTTCTATAACTATAGCATTTTGTATGAACTTGTCAACCTCCGACGGTATTGTCGAAATTATCTAATTTGAGCGATGTTTTAATAAATTATGAATTGTTTAACTCAAAACATTTCTAAAATTTCGTAATTGTCATAAATCGCCACAAGATTGTTGAAATAATTAAAATTTTGTCGCTTATTGTTGAAAAACTTACGAATGTTCAAAGTTGTATAGCAAATATCAAATTTTCTACTTTACAGATGCCCTCAGATTTGTTAAAATGAAATCAACTATTACAGACAAGCCTTTAAAAGTTATTCCATCCAAGTTTACTTCATAGTTAATAAACGCTCTCTTTTCCAACTACTTCAAACCAACTACCAACCCCATCCACCTAAGAGTATTCGCTACTATCCCTTAACTAAAAACCATAGTCTACACACTTTAAACCTTGAAGTATCTGTAATTACTGTTATATTTAACCGCTCTTTTAATTCTTATAATGCTTAGTCCGATCCTAACAAATATCCAAAACACGGACAAATATTCAAAAAATTCATATTAAAACCACGATTCCTGGCATTTTTCAACTCTACATTACCTCTATGTATGCATGCCAGATTTACTCAAGATAGTTTTTAGATTAACTAGCTACTCTGATATAGCCATCGAAAATTAATGAAAGGAGATGACGCAACTGTGATATAGCCATCGAAAATTAATGAAAGGAGATGATGCAACTGTAATCCTCGCTCTTATGACCAGGAATTATTTATTCCAAGGGTAACCCTAAAATAATTATCTTATGGAGGTGTTTGTATGTCGTATTATGCTGAGTATCGTTCTAAGCTGGTTACTGCCGAAGAAGCAGTTAAGGTTGTTAAAGATGGTGACTGGATAGACTATGGTTTTGGCCATACCAACCCCTATGCTTTGGATAAGGCATTAGCAGCCCGCAAGGACGAACTCAAAGATATCAAATTAAGACACTGTCTAAGCCTTCGGGTGCCGGAAGTATGTAAGGTGGACCCAAACCGTGAGACCTTCTTCTTCTCCAATTGGCACTTCAGTGGGGCTGACCGCAAACTCCATGATCAAGGATTAATGAACTACATTCCCATGATTTTCCGTAATAAGCCTCTATTCTATCGCAAGAGTATTTATATGGATGTGGATGTAGCTATGTTCCGGGTTACTCCCATGAATAAGCATGGCTACTTTAACTTACATTGCGGGGTAGCTGCTGGACGGGCAATTATTGAAAATGCGAAAAAAGTTATTGTCGAAGTAAATACTAAAACACCGGGACTACCATGGGCAATGGGCGGCCGCGAAGAGTGCATTCATATCTCCGAGGTAGATTATATCGTCGAAGCGGAGTCCCCAGTTGAGGTAATTCCACCGGCAACCCCTACAGAAATTGACAAAAAGATTGCTGAACTTATTGTGGAGCAGATTCCGAACGGTGCCTGCATTCAACTCGGGATCGGCGGAATGCCTAACGTTGTCGGTACATTAATCGCCGAATCTGATCTGAAAGACCTTGGCTGTCAAACTGAAATGCTGGTTGATGCTTATTACCATCTGTACCAGGCCGGCAAATTGACTAATAAGCATAAAGGGATTGATAAAGGCAAAGCAACTTATGCTTTTGCTGCCGGCAGTCAGTTCCTGTATGATTGGATGGATAATAATCCCACCCTGGCTACCTATGCAGTTGACTATACCAATAATCCTTATAATATCGCGGCTAATGATAATGCCGTTGCAATCAATAACTGCGTTGAGGTTGACCTCTATGGCCAAATCTCTTCCGAATCTTCCGGACCGCGGCACATTAGCGGTACTGGCGGCCAATTAGACTTTACCACTGGGGCCTATATGTCTAAAGGAGGCAAAGCCTTCATCTGCTGTACTTCCAGCTTTACAGATAAACAAGGCAACCTGAAATCTCGAATCGTTCCCTTGTTACCGCAGGGTTCAATCGTCACAGTTCCCCGAACCCAAGCCCACTTAATTGTAACTGAGTATGGTATTGCTGATCTGGCTGGACGAAATACCTGGGAGCGGGCAGAACGTCTAATAAACATTGCTCACCCGGATTTGAGAGATGGTTTGATTAAGGAAGCCGAAAAATTAGGTATTTGGAAGAAGTCCAACAAACTATAATAGTTTAATTGATGAATTTATGTTTAATGGATTAATAGGACATATTTTTTGGTGAATGTAAATAGTTTATTACAATATTTCATTAAAAAAGACCTTGGTGTTAACACCAAGGTCCCAGCCTGTTGACAAAGTCCAAAAGTCAGCAGGTTTTTTGTTTGGCGTTATCGAATCTTCAAGATAGGCTAAAACCCTATCTTGAGGTGAAGACATTGCTGTCCAAAAAAGACCGAAATAGCATAAG
>JAAZDI010000272.1 GCA_012512295.1 Syntrophomonadaceae bacterium | reverse complement strand
TTATTAATAGATTAAACAATAAAATCTTAAATTATTATTATGATACATGGTCGGAGCGAGGTGACTTGAACACCCGGCCTCTTGCACCCCAAGCAAGCGCTCTAGCCAAACTGAGCTACGCCCCGACGTACTTGATATTTTATCAAGATAACCCAGGAAAGTCAAGGCACTTCCGCTCGTTTTTGACGACTTGTTTACTCAAGTTCACTTCTTTTCTTGGTTTATCTGAATAAAGAGATGCTATTGTCTATAAATGGGGTTATCTTGTTAAAACTTCTGGTCGATTAGAATCTTTATTTGAAGTCCTCAATGGGACCTCCTTTCAGTTCAACTAAGTCGGCGAAAAAGAAGATACGAGTAAACCATTGGTAGCACAACCAGGATAACAATGACAGTGAAGAATAGATAAACTCCCCAGAGTGCTTGAACTGGAGCCAATAACAAGGTTATCAAACCGCCGATTACCCACAACTTGCCGGAGAAACGGTGGGTCGCCTGCCAAACCTCCTCGTTGGCCAGGGTCCAGGGGTTTTTAATGCCTACAAAATAGTTGTGCCGCATCTGCCCCATAAAGTTACCGATCAACATAAACAGCAAGGCGACAAAAGCCTTAACTACCAAACCGGTATTAATTTGATAGCCAAGAGCACTCAGGATGGTAATGGCATAGATAGCAGTCATGAAGATAGCCAAGGCGCAACGTAAAAAACGGTAGGCACCGGCAAAACGGGCGTAATTATCTCGTTTCGGGTCAATCAACGGTAGGAAGAGCATCATTAAATACATCCCAATATTTATCAAAGGAAGCATAAAAGCGCCGAACTCCCGTGAACTATGGGCATCAACTTCACCCTTAAAATTCCAGTGACTGGGGACTTGGTCTGGCAGACTAGGATAAATAATGATTCCAGCAATAAGAGTGCCTATCAGTAACAACCATATTGGCCATTCTCGACGCAGGGTAGACCAGTTTAATTGATAGCCCTTCGGTTCATGGTTATTAATCTTTGTTTTCATAATCGCTCAGCTCCTTTCCGGAATTAATAAGGTCCCGAGTTTAATCACACAATCTACCGGCTTTAAACTTCCTTTTTATCTTGGCCTTCCTGGCGACTATTCCCTAATACTCCAATGAACCAGGCAAGCACGTCTTGAAATACGGTAGTGTTGAGAGAGTAGTGGATATTTTGACCCTTCCGGATGTCCTGTACCAGATCCGCCTGCTTCAAGACATTAAGATGATGAGAAATACTGGGCTTTGTTAAATTGAACTGATTAGCAATCTCACCGGCTGTTAGGTCTCCTTTCTGCAGCAGGCGCAAAATCTCCCGTCGGGTACCGTCTGACAGGGCTTTGAAGACAAGACTTAAGGACATTTTTACCACCCCTTTTTAAACAGTCTTGACAAACTCCTTTGCTGCATTTATTTAGATAATTAGTTAAGTATCTAAATGTCCATCCCTATTTTATGTCAAGAGCCCTAAGTTGACAACCCTTCTCACTTGCATTCATCACATTTAATAAATGGGTTGGGATGAAAAAATCCCCACTTGATGTGAGGATTCAGCCATAGTCCTAGGAGGTTAGACTCCATCGGTTATTTCTCAGTGAACTAGTCATGCTTCGAGAACATCGGGGCTTCAGGTGGAGACTCTACTTCTACCTGAAGTCGGAACAAGGTAACCCGACTTATCGAAGCAGGAATCTATTGAACTCAGATCAAGGCTTCTTTCAAGGAGCTGGCAAGACTGACTACCGGGGTAACGGGATCCTCAGGGTTTTGTTCGACTAATGAAACAAAAGCGCTCCCCCCCACCGCCGCATCCGCCATGGCGGCGATCAGGGGCATCAGCTCCGGTCTGGAAAGACCAAACCCCACAGCCAGAGGCTGATCGGTCTGGGATCTCACCCTTTGCACAAACTCAGGCAGTTCTGGTGGCAGGGTGTTTCTTTCGCCGGTTACCCCGGCTAGGGAAACACAATAGATAAATCCCCGCGCCTGTTCAGTTATCTTCTGAATTCGTTGCTGACTACTGGTCGGAGCCAGGAGGTAGATCAGATACATTCCCTGCTCTTTGAGCAGTCCCGCCAATTCCTGACTTTCTTCATAGGGAAGATCCGGCACGATCAATCCATCCACTCCAGCCTGGGCAAGCATCACGGCAGCGGTCCCCAGTCCCCGCCGGTAGATCGGGTTGTAATAAGTCATCAACATAATCGGGAGTATAACCCCCCTCCCGCGCAGCCGGGCGACTGATTCCAGGATGCGCTCCAGATTGGTCCCGGCCTTCAAGGCCCGTTGCGAAGCTCGCTGAATCACTGGCCCATCGGCAACTGGGTCAGAAAAAGGGACCCCTAGTTCAATCATATCTACCCCGGCCTGAGCCATGGCTTCTACCAGTTGTTCGGTTACTGCCAAATTCGGATCACCAGCGGTTAAGTAAGCAATTAGTCCAGCCTCATTCCGCGCTTTAAGGGCCTGAAAAGTCTGCTCAATTCTCATTTACTTCCCTCCCATCAAGTTCGCTACCTGTTCAACATCTTTATCTCCCCGGCCAGAAAGATTGACGATTACGATTTGGTCTTTCCTTAATCGAGACGCATTACGAATAACCCAGGCCAGCGCATGAGAGCTTTCCAGGGCGGGAATAATCCCTTCGGTTTGGGAGAGAAGAGCAAAGGCGGCTAAGGCCTCCTGGTCCGTAACAGACTCATAAATGGCTCGTCCCCGGTCTTTCAGATAGCTGTGTTCCGGACCGACGCCGGGGTAATCCAATCCAGCAGAAACCGAGTATGCCTCCAGGATCTGTCCATCGTTGTCTTGAAGCAGGTAACTAAGGGAACCATGCAAAACACCTAGGGAACCCTGACTTAAAGAGGCGGCGTGAAGACCGGTTTCTATCCCGGCTCCGGCTGCCTCAACTCCGACTAAGGCGACCGACTGCTCCTCCAGGAAGGGATAAAAAAGACCGATCGCATTGCTCCCCCCACCGACACAGGCAACCAAATAATCCGGCAGCCGTCCCTCGACCTCCAGGATCTGTTCCCGAGTCTCATCCCCGATCACCCGCTGAAAGTCACGAACCAGCATGGGATAGGGGTGAGGACCAACCGCCGAACCAATAATATAGTGAGTATCTTTCACGGAAGCAACCCAATCCCGCATGGCTTCATTGGTCGCATCTTTTAAGGTGCGGGAGCCGCTGGTAACCGGACGAACCTCCGCCCCCAACAACCGCATCCGAAACACATTGAGTGACTGCCGGGCAATGTCCTCCTCACCCATGTAAACCACGCACGAGAGGCCAAACCGAGCCGCGACCGTGGCTGTGGCTACTCCGTGCTGACCGGCGCCGGTTTCGGCAATCAGCCGGGTTTTGCCCATTCTAACGGCTAGTAGGGCCTGCCCCAAGGCATTATTAATCTTGTGCGAACCGGTATGGTTTAAATCTTCTCGCTTTAAATAAATTTTTGGTCCATCCAAGTATCGAGTTAAGTTTTCAGCCAAGTACAGATTTGAAGGCCGCCCGGCATATTGAGCCAGGTAGGTTTTGAATTCCCTGATAAAGTTTGGGTCCTCCTTGGCCCGCCGGTACTCAGTTTCTAATTCTTGGATCGCATTCATCAGGGTCTCTGGAACAAACCGGCCGCCGAATTGGCCATATCGGCCTCGATCATCTGGGTAAATCATTGTCTCGACTCATCTCCTCTCAAAAACAAAAAAGCGCCAGACCCGTAAGTCTGAACGCAATACTACGCCCACTTCTCGGCTCGTCTCGTCTTTACCCCAAAGGGCTCCTATACTCATCAAACTCAACTAAGCTATTAACTATGGCTAAAATAATTTTGATTTTCCGTAGTTATCTCGAGTTAATTCTCAGCTAATTTAAACTTATTGTAACTCTTGGCGGAATCAACAGTCAAGTATTACTGATAACTATTTTTGGTTAACCCGTTCCACCATAATTCTTCCTTCAGGATTAATTTTTAGTTTACCAGCAAAAGTTTCACCTTGACGGGAAACAAAACCTTTGAGAATTAGACTTTCCCCTTTTTTTATGATCCTTTTGGCTTGAGTCGGGGTTACCTGTTTACCGCAGATCTCTTTCCAGATCACAAACCGGCAGCTATCCGGGCTGCCCAAGCAGGTGTAACTCTTCGGCAATTCTCTAACTGGCTGGCCACAGAGCGGACAATTCCCCAGAGACTCTTCACCTGGTCGCAAGATTGGTCGCCGGGTAGCCTTAAGCCCATCGGCTACCAACTGACGGGTAAAATCTTTGATCTCCGTCAAAAATTTCTGGGCATCCTTTTGGCCGGCTTCAATTTTCCGCAAATCATTCTCCCACTTCACGGTCAGATCCGGCACTTTCAGCTCAGGCACATTGAGGATTTCTATCAGAGTCATGCCTTTATGGGTCGGATATAAAGTTTT
>JAAZDI010000271.1 GCA_012512295.1 Syntrophomonadaceae bacterium | reverse complement strand
TGATTACACCGATTGCCATGAATCCCGTTAAGAAAAAAGAACAGGTGGACTTTTTATCCCGAACTTATTGGTGGAGAACCGATACAACTAATCCAGTCTTAAGGGGTCAACGATCTCTGAGTTATGTCCAGTTGCAAATAGAGTTTGATATTGGGTTAAAAACTGTTTATATTGACTTTTTGTGTATCCCAGATGCTCAGCAGGGACAGGGTAAAGGGAGAAAGATCATGGAAAGAATAATTGAGATCACTAGAATGCTAGGCTATACTTGTATAAAAATTGAAGCTCAAGAAAGTAGTGTGCCTTTTTGGCTTCGTGTAGGATTTGAGGCACTTGATCCAACCAGTTCTCGCTTCCCCAAGGCTATGGTTTTTTTATTACAAAAGAATGAATACGAAAACGATCGATATGCCATGGCTCAATAGAACCTAAATTCAATCTTAAGCCTATTATAGTTTTAACAAATTCTTACCAAAAAATGCTATAGAAGATACTTCATATATAGGAGGAATCGTGGTATAATAGTAATGAAGGTAGGGATAAGATGATAAGACGGGTTCCGATAGGAACCAAATAAAGTAGAAGGGAGGAGGGGTTACCGGCAAGTTGCAGTGCGGAATATCTTGTCTAAGGATGTCAACGGGAGATTGGTTGAATCAAGTGGCCAATAATCCTAAACAGGTCCGTTGCAGTTCCAAAATTAAGAGAAACGAGGTATCAAGCAAAAGCAAGTCGGTATCCTCAGGCGATTAGTGTTAATGGTAGAACAAAAAGAGTATAACGCAGAATACGAAAGACCGTCCTGTTGATTTTGCTTCCAGAACTCACAAGGAAGCAGGTAGCCCTCCAAGCGGGAAGAACAGGACGGTCTCTTATATTGTCTGTACCTACGCCTGTCTCTTCTTTGGTTTTTTATTCTTCCGAATATTCTGATAAGATTAGTTTAACGGCCACTTCGTCGCAGTTAGGAAATTTAATACAGTTGACGCAATCGACCCACACTTTTTTCGGAAATATATCTTTGGAGACAACCGTAAACCCGCATTTTATAAAAAATTCCGGTTTATAAGTTAAAGCAAAGATATCCTTTACTTTTAGTTGAATAGCTTCCTTTTTTAGGAATTCTAAAAGCTGGCGCCCAATACCTTTTTTGGTTGACCCGGGTTTGACCGCGAGGGATCGCACTTCGGCTAAATTATCCCAAATTATATGAAGAGCTCCGGTGCCTACTAGGCGGTCGCCATCAAAGGCAACCACAAAATCGCGGATTGTTTCATACAAAACACCTAAAGAGCGGGGTAGCAATAATTCTTGTTGGGCGTAGGAGTTCACCAAATTAAAAATCTCCGGAACATCTGATAAGGTGGCTTTGCGTAAAATAATTTGATTTGTGGTTGTCATTAAAAATGTGCCTTCCTTTCGTGTACCAATATCTCGAGTGTTATCTTTTTCAGTAATAAGTGGCAGTGCAATTAGCCTTACAAGTATTAACATCTTAGCGCAACCCATAATATACTGCAATTATGATAACAGATTTAATATCTCTAAGGGTAGCCTTGATTAAGGATAATAATATATTTTCTAATAATGAGAATAGACTGGCTGTTTCTGGGGAATAAGAATTAGGAGGGATTTACGTGCTGTTAAGCCGTTTTATGGTTAACGATACAGTGCGCTACGGAATAGTAGAGGAAGATATGATATATCCCATCCAAGGAGATCTATTTGGGGAGTTGGTTCGTACTGGCGAAAAACTAAAGTTGTCAGAGGTAATTCTGCTATCCCCGTGTCAACCCAGTAAGGTTGTTTGTGTTGGCTTGAACTACGCCGACCATGCTGAAGAACTGAACCTAAACATACCAAAGGAGCCACTATTATTTTTAAAACCGCCAAGTGCCGTTATTGGCCCGGGCGATTTTATTATCTACCCAAACGCTTGTCAACAGTTGGACTATGAAGGAGAGCTAGCCGTAGTAATACGGGAAAAGGCGAAAAACATATCGGTCCAAGAAGTACATAAGGTAATCTTAGGATATACTTGCGGTAATGATATTACGGCGCGAGATTTGCAGCGACTAGATGGACAGTGGACCCGAGCTAAATCGTTTGATACCTTCTGTCCGTTGGGGCCTTGGATAAATAATGAGCTAGATCCAACGAAAATCAACATTAAATTATGGGTCAATGATGAGTTGAAACAAAATTCGAATACGAGTCGAATGATTTTTCCAGTCGATTTTCTGGTCAGTTATATCAGCCGAATTATGACATTATACCCAGGGGATGTTATTTTGACTGGAACTCCATTTGGGGTGGGCTCGCTCAAATCGGGGGACCGGATAACCGTTGAAATTGAAGGATTGGGCCGATTGCCCAATCAGGTGAAAACAGAAGGATTTTAAAAAACTCCGTTGACAAATTATGATATTATGCTAGATTTCTATTGTGATTGGAATGGATGCCCTTATTTGAGAGATAAGGATGAAATTCCAGTCTAATTATGTGGAGGGGGGAGATAGTTATGAGTGCATTGGGCCGTCACGTACTCGCAGAACTTCATGGATGCCGATTTGATGTACTCAACGATATTGAGAAAGTGGAAAGAATAATGATCAATGCGGCACTTGAAGCTGGAGCAGAGGTGCGTGAATATGTATTTCATAAGTTTAGTCCACAAGGAGTGAGCGGTGTTGTAGTGATTTCTGAATCCCATCTAGCTATTCATACCTGGCCAGAATTGGGATATGCAGCCGTAGATGTCTTTACCTGCGGAAGCACGGTTAATCCATGGGATGCCTGCAACTACCTAACGGAACAATTTGAAGCAGCACATGTAACTGCTAATGAATTATTAAGAGGGCAGTTAGTTCCGCAAAAGGTAGCCGTAAATTTATAGGAGGGATATTTATTTTAGCCCGCAAAAAAAAGAATAAAGGCTAGTCTAAGCCCTTGTAACGCGATGAGACGAGTGTTACCAAGGGCTTTAGTTTTTATGGACTTGTAATAATTAGAGCTATTGCTTATTATATTGGAGGTAGCCATTGATAAGAATTTCACTTAACAGTAAACTGACTGAGATACTATTTATTGTTTTCGACGGAGGAGAATGGCCTTTTGGTAAATGCTTTATGCGAAATCAGCAGGAATTATGTGTTATTATGTAGAATATGAGAATGCTTTGTCGAGAAAGGGGAAACTGTTGTGGGTGTTGGGGTGTGGGAATTACTTAGACCTGCGATGATCAAAGGCAGACAAAACTGCGAAAGCTTATTGCGATTCAAAAATGGGAAAGTTAGTGATTATTTAGAGATTGACCTCAACTCTTTACCATTACGTTACCTGTCAGCACTAGTGTTTATTGGTGCTTATTATTATAGCAGTCGACAGATTGAGGGTAACGGTCTGGCAAATTGGTTGCGGGGAAATCCTGTCAACCCAGATTTGGCGGATTCAACAACGAATCATCAAGAAAAATTTTGGATTCAACAAATAATTGGAATGGGAACCATTCTGCAGTTAATGTATTTGGCGGCCGAGGTGCATAACCAGATTAAAGACAATGAGGGTAGTTCTGCCCTTAACTCTGCTTTTAAAGAAGAAACCCCTCATTTTCCAGTGTTGTTTGGTGATTTCATTTTTGGCAAGCTGTTGAAGTTATTGGGTGAGATTGACTGTATTGATCGGGTTTCATCATTAGCTGATATTATATGTCAAATTAATAAAGGCGCAATTTTAAGAAAAGAAATATTAGAAACCGGCCGAGGTGATCGTGAGATTACGGTGGTAATTCTGAATAAAGAATTTGGTCATCTTTTTTTTGAGGCTGGTCAGATTGGTGTCTTACTGGCCGGTGGTTCTCACGTAGAAGCTAATCATTTAGGCCGTTTTGGAAAACATCTAGGCATTATTATTGGGGCAATCGAAAGACATTTTGATGATTCTATTATAGAACTGGGGCGTCGAGAGGCTATTCGTAGTCTAGCCTTTTTGCCTGAGGGCTGGCTGCGCGAAGCAGCGCAACAGCTAGTAAGGGAAATAACAATCGGCATTAATCCCGAGAGATTGGCGGTAGCTAGCGGAGAGTAATAATAATTGGAGCATAGGTATGAGCAAACTAACTTCAACCCAATTGAATAATAACGCGGCGTTTCCGTCACAACCAGCGATTGAAGTAGGCTTAATAACTCGGATAGGTTATTTTTTACGCATGGTTGACATCGGACATACACTATTTGCCTTGCCCTTTGCTTATCTCGGTGCTTTTTTAGCCGCGGGCGGAATTCCCACTCTTTATGATTTATGGTGGATAACGGTGGCGATGGTTGGAGCAAGAACCGCCGCCTTATGTTTAAACCGAATGATTGACCGGCATATTGATGCTCGAAATCCGCGAACTGCTGGATGGATACTGCCCCAGAGACTGGTATCGTTGAGTGCTGTATGGGGTTCAATTTTTGTTTCGTTTTTCTTAATGCTATGGGCTGCAGCTAAACTTAACCCGTTATGTGTTAAATTAGCTCCTTTAGCTGTGATGGTGCTGGCAATCTACTCGTATACTAAACGGTTCACCTGGACCTGTCATTTGATTCTTGGTTTAGCTGTTGGTCTAGGGCCATTAGGTGCTTGGATAGCTATTACAGAAAGTATAGCTTGGACACCAGTTTTAGTTTACCTGGCGGTCGCTTTCTGGATAGCTGGTTTTGATATGATGTATGCCTGCCAGGATGAAGAGTTTGATCGGCAGGAAGGATTGTATTCCGTACCGGCGCGCTTTGGAACCCCGGCAACCCTCAGGATTTCAACGATATTACATGGCCTTACCATATGTCTATTAATAGGCGTAGGAGTTATCCAGGGGCTCAGTTGGCTATACTACATTGGAATCGGTATAGCTGCGACTATTCTCTGTTACGAGCATTGGTTGATAACGCCAAATGATCTTAGTAAGATGCATACAGCCGCCTTTCAGTTGAATCGATATGTAAGTTTAATCTTGTTTGTTTTTACCTTGATTGACCTAGTTTGGGTTTAGAGTGTATTAATTAATTGATTTCATTTATTTATAATAATTACAGTCAGGGGGTCAGCTCCTCATTGGGAGATTATATAATTGCGATAACCGGGGCCAGTGGATCGGTATACGCTCGTCGTCTTGTAGAGTTGTTAATCAAAAAGGGGCATGATGTTCTGCTTACTATATCGAATGCCGGACAAATAGTGCTCCAGGAGGAGTTGGGATGGAAGGTTGCTGGTAATCCCGTTCAGATTGCAGAGCAACTGATGCGTTATCTGGGATTTGCCGAATTGCCAACCTTGCCGCATGTTCACAACGGGAAAAAGATAACGGGAAAATTAACTTACTATGATCCACAGAATATCGGGGCCCCAATCGCCAGCGGTTCAATATCAACAAAAGCAATGATTATCATTCCTTGCTCAACGGGCACCATCTCTCGCATAGCTTGCGGAGCCTCGTCCAATTTGATTGAGCGGGCAGCCGATGTAGTGTTGAAAGAGAGGCGGCCGTTAATTGTGGTCCCTCGTGAAACACCACTTAATGCTATTCACTTGCGTAATTTGTTAACTCTGGCAGAATTAGGCGTTCATGTTGTTCCAGCCAT
>JAAZDI010000270.1 GCA_012512295.1 Syntrophomonadaceae bacterium | reverse complement strand
GCAACGTATGTCAGAACCGAATTCGGCCGGCATTCTGGTTATTGACGATGAATTAGATTTTCTAGATAGCATGCGACGCGGACTAATCATTGCGGGCTACCGAGACATTGTGTTACTCAGCCAACCCTTACAAATTAAACAACTATTAAATGAAAGATCTTTCGACGTTGTCTTCATTGACTTATGCATGCCGCAAATGGGCGGTCTGCAGGTCCTTGAATACATTCAATCAACCGCACCACAAACCCGGTGCATAATGCTGACAGCCTTGGCTGATGCGCAGATTGCCAGCCGCTCCCTGGAAATGGGGGCTTGGGATTTCTTAACCAAACCGATTTCACGGGATAAGCTTATTCGCACTTTAAAACGGGTTTTAGCAGAAGATTCCTTAAAAACATTACCGGCTGAAATTGAATTCTGAATAAGAAAAAGGGGACCAGTTGGCTGTCCCCTTTGCTTGGCATATTAAACCATGTGAGCATTAGGATTTTATTCGGAAATCACCTAATTAGTCGGCTGCTTGAGGTCGGGCCTTAGCCTGCCCTCTTTGGCTTCGAGGGCTTTCAAGGCTTTAGCTCGTTTTTCTATCTTTTTGGCGATTATGTAGATTAAGAACAGAAAGAAAAGTTTGGTCATCAATAACAAACCGCCAATAAAAAGAAATTTGCTTTGCAGGGAAGTCATCTTTTATCCTTTCCCCTTTACCGTTATGTTTAAAGCAGAACCTCTTGCCAATCGCGGGGATGCTTAATCCACTTGCCTTTTTTGCCGATCCGAAAGCGGATTGCTCCGATAGCATATAAGGCCTTAAGACTGGCTAGATCTTGCACGATAAACTCGTGCACTCCACCTCTAAGCACCAACCGTTTAACCCGTTCTAAGATAAAAAAACCGATGGCCAAACAAACCGCCAGGGCGATTAGCCCGATCTTCCAGCCGAAGTAGTAAAGGGTCACCAGACCAGGAAGCAAGATTATCCACTGGATATAATTAAACAGCAGTAGCAGCTTAAAAAGCGGGTTGTCGGAGATAGTTCGTTCGATTAACCATTTCATTGCCTTATTCGCCTGAATGCCTAGCTGAATCTGACCCTCTTCCAGCCTCCTTATTAAACGAAGGTGGCTCCTCTCTTCTGGCGAAAGGTGGGCTTCTTCCGGATTAAGCTGCTCCGACTGGAGAAGATTATCTGCTGTGGGGGCTGGTGAACCAGGTTGGCTCTGACACATGTTATATCTCCCCGGTTTATCAAACTGGTTTCTCAAACTGGTTTCTAAAACACGATTGTTTTTAAGTTATGGCTTTCTTGCTCGCACGTCACGGCACTTTGTGATCATAATTTCTTTATTTTCATAAGATCATTTTAGATCTGCGTCTAAAAATCACATCTAACAAAGCACCCATTTGTCTTAGAATATCATAAATCTAAGCAAGTGAAAAGGAGAAATCACTTGACTGTTCGGCGCGTTGCTTCGCGGCTGTAATTCCCCAGCTTAACCCCGGGTAATTCAGCTTGGAGTATTTCAAGGAAGGCCGGGATGCCTAAAGATGGTCCGCTGGCCGGGGGAACCAGTTTTAAAAAAATTTCTGGATCCAGGTTCAGATTGCGCAGTTGAATCATGGATAAACCAGTTTCCCGCACCAGGTTAAGCAAGGCCTCGACTTCTTCGTCCCGATCAGTAACCCCGGGAAAGAGCAGCAGGTTTAGGGAAACATAAACGTTCTGCTCCACCGCTCGTTGGATGCTGGTGCGCACTTGAGCCAAGCCGTAACCCTGAGGCCGGTGATAGCTCTGATATAGGTCCGGGTTAGCACTAATCAAACTTACCCGGAGCGCATCCAGACCGGCGGCACAGATCGCGGCAATGTTTTCTGGCCGGCTGGCATTGGAATTCATATTAATGGTTCCCCGGTCGGTTTGCTGCCGAATCTGCCGGATTGCCTGGGCCAGTTCTTCCCCCCGCAGGGACGGCTCGCCCTCACAGCCCTGACCAAAACTGATTATCGCGGCCTCCGCAGTTTCCAGGTGCGGGACGGCTACCTCCACAATTTCGGCCACCGAAGGCTTAAAGCGAATACGTTGCTGAGGCGAGGGACAGCATTCGGCTGCTTGTTCCGAGATGCAACCGACACAGCGCGCATTACAGGCCGGGGAAACTGGCAGCCCGGCCTCCCACCGACCATAAAAAAGGTTTTGGGCGGTAAAGCAGGAGTATTCCTGAGCACACCGGGCTAATTGCCGCAAAACGCGGTTTTGGGGATACCGACTCAGTTTAGCCTGGACCCGCTCGGTCAACTCCGGCGTATCGTAGTAGCGGGGATTCCAGGTTCGATCCTCGTCCGTCTGCCGGGCCGCTACCCACAACCGTCCATTAGCTAAACCCACGGCAGCATAACCAAAAAGCGGCAGAGGCTTGGCCTTCTTTTGGGGAAGATAGGCTGGGGTCAGGGTTCGGGTATAACCCTGAGGCAGCAGAGCCCCGACCGCCAGAGCCGGTTTTTCCCGACGCTGCCAGGGATCCCTTGTTAAAGCCCTGAATTCCCCGTTGGGATTGATCCCGATCGGATGCCGTTCGGGCAGCAAGGTTAAGGTAGCTCCCTCCGGCAGAGGAATTACTTCGGCCGGGGTCGGTTCGACCAGTTGCTCACCCAGCCGCCCGGTCATGGCCCAGCCAGGTTGTTCCAGAACCTGCCCCTGTTCATTGGCAAAAACCATTTCTAACACAGCGAATCAAACTGCCTTTCCAATTACTAACTCTGTAAGTAAGCAAGTAGCGACGATTATGTTTTACGCGATCATAATTTTTATGTCCTGTCGTCATTGTACCATAAACCAAGAGGGACCGAATATGCTGCCAACCGCCATGCGCAGATATTAAACCATATCGTTAAACCATAAGGGAGATAACTAAACCGAGTTAGACAACCTGTTCCCCTGTCCGGGAATAAAACAAAGGACAGGAAACCTGTCCCCGGGTCCCACCTAGAAGTGGGGAGCTTTTGGATTTAAATCAAACAGGGACAGTTAACCTGTCCCCGTGTCTCACGGTGCCTATTGGATTAGGCGGGATAGTGGGTCTACTGTTCGTCCTTGTTCATAGATCTCAAAATGCAGGTGCGGGCCGGTTGAGCGGCCGGTACTGCCGATTTCGGCGATTACTTTACCCGCAGCTACCGCTTGCCCTTTACGAACAAGAATTCGCGAGGCATGAGCGTACAGCGTCTTACGGCCATCATCATGATTAATGATCACTGTCTGACCGTAAATTGGCCGCCACCCGGCATAGGCAATTTGGCCTTTCGCCACAGCCCGAATCGGTGTCCCTAAAGGAGCCGCAATATCTAATCCATGATGGAATTCATCGTGACGTCCACCGTAATGCGAAGTAATTCTTCCCACTACTGGCCATGAATAGAGGATTGGCGGCAAATCTCCAGCTGAGTCCAGATCAAAACTGGTTTCTGCCGGGATTCTGAGAACCTGCCCAATTTTAATGTT
The DNA here is from genome assembly GCA_012512295.1 of Syntrophomonadaceae bacterium. Lineage (GTDB taxonomy): Bacteria > Bacillota > Ch66 > Ch66 > Ch109 > JAAZDI01. Next base: position 1,128 of record JAAZDI010000270.1, on the reverse strand, counting down.
ATTACAGTCAAGCAGGTTATTGGCCTTAGCCAAAGCCAACCAGTCTACCCGATACCGTTTCGCAATCTGCCATAAGGTATCGCCGGCCTTGACTCGGTATAGGACCTGATCCTCCTTTTTAGGATTAGTAAAAGTGACTGATTGGGAACGAGCTACTTGGTTTACGATAACCGGTACGGGAAAATTTTCTGGTAACAACTTACCCCAAACTGTACTTTCTGACCAGAACAACCCGACCAGAGCCAGGAGAAGGGCCGTCCCCGCCCTTGGCACTAGCCTTCGGTTTCGGTGCATTTTACCTGATCACCCCATCAAAAGTTTTCCCCGGCCAAGCCAGGGATTCATTCACTATTCTTACATTATTCACCGAAAATTATTCATCTGTTGGAAAAAGGGGGGATCAGGTCAAAATACCCCCACTCCTAAAGTGAGGGTTGCCTTGTTAAACTTCAGCCGGAGCAGCGTCGCCAGCTGAATCATTGATGTTCAGTGAAGCCGAACGAGTTCAGTCCAGTTGAAACACCTTGCTCATGCCTCGAATCAGATCACGGTTGGACCGAGTTTTTTTCAAAGCATCCTGCAAGACTTCCATGATCTCGGCGGCATTCTGCTGGGCAAATCCCCGGCGAAACGCCCAAATCGCATCTAACTCTTCTTTGGACATTAACAATTCTTCACGTCTTGTCCCGGAACGTTTAATATCAATCGCCGGGAAGATTCGTTTTTCAGCTAGTTTCCGATCAAGAACCAGTTCCATATTTCCCGTTCCTTTAAATTCCTCAAAAATAACTTCATCCATCCGGCTCCCAGTTTCAATCAGGGCGGTCGCCAGAATAGTCAAACTGCCTCCCTCTTCTATCTTCCGAGCAGCACCAAAAAACCGCTTGGGTTTGTGCAAGGCAGCCGGATCAACCCCGCCCGACAGGGTCCGGCCGCTGGGCGGCACCACCAGGTTATGGGCTCTGGCCAAACGAGTGATGCTGTCCAGGAGGACAACGACATCTTTTTTATGCTCGACTAAGCGCTTAGCCCGCTCCAGCACCATTTCCGAAACCTTAACATGGTTTTCCGGCGGTTCGTCAAAGGTAGAGGCTACGACCTCTCCATTGACCGAGCGCTGCATGTCGG
>JAAZDI010000269.1 GCA_012512295.1 Syntrophomonadaceae bacterium | reverse complement strand
TTCGGGAGACGTTAAAAATGGAAGAGGCATTGAATCAAGCGCAGCACCCTCATTATGATCCGGTCTACAGTTTACTTTTCCTTTCCTCAACCCACTTGCCGGAAATCCGTCTGACGCGAAACGGACTGGTCACAGTAAAAGATCGAAGTATCCTTCGACCTTCGACATCTCTCTAAAATTACGATAAAGTTGATACCGCATATTCGCTTTGTTATAAAACAGGCAGCCAATAGCAGGCCTCGAAATTTTCAGCATTTTGGGCCCCGGAAGCCTTGATATAAGTGGCTTTAAGATAAAGATGATAAATGTAAGTTATACAGCTGGTGAGTTTAGAATAAGTGGGCGAACAAATACGCAGGGCACCTGCTCTCAGCGCCAAGAGCAGGTGCCCCTAGGGTAAGGATGGTGCACCATCTTTCCCCCTCTAATCCATTATAGAGTATCATTCAGTAAAATGATACACTTGTTAACCAAGTATTCTGTATGTTTATATCTATCGGAAAATATAAAAAATTATCACAAGTTGTCCAATTCGTCGAGGTACTAAACAAGTATTATTCGGGGCATTACTAAACAGAGGTGATGCCACTGATGAATAAAAAGCTAAGCGCAGGAAGACCTCTTTTACTAACCACGACCGTTTTCTTACTCTTTCTTTTAACCATTAATATAATTGGTACTGGATGTAGACCTAGTCCTCAGAAGTCTCCAGCTCCAGGAGAACATACGGGGAATAATCAGCAGCAAACAACCCCGGAAGATCTGACTACCCTCCTGGAGGATCTAAATACCATTGCTCAGAGTCTAGTAACTCAAGTAAATATGGCCGATAATCCTCCAGTATTTATAGGGCCTCTGAGTAAAGCTGGAATTAATCAGGGTTCCACAACTGAAGGGCAGAGGCAACCGGAGAAAACAGCTCAAACCAGGCGACAGCCAGAACAGCAGTCAGACCGAACAAGCGAAGAACAGAATAACCAGTCTAATCAAAAAGAGCAACCCAGCAATAACAATGAACAATCAAGAGCATCTGATAACAAATCAGCTGAAAGAACAGAGGAATTTGATTCACAACAAGCTAATAGAACAGGCCCCCAAACAGGACATAACCAGAGGCAAGCTAATATCACTCGCCAGACCGAAGCGACTGACCCTGGTCAGTTATGGCAAAGTCTTGAACAGACCATGCAAGATCTCCACCAGCGATGGAATTCTTTGGAGCCTCAAATAGTTCAAGCTGGGGGTGGACCTGAATTAATCACCAACTTCGAAAGCCAGTTAACCAAACTAACTGATAAGATCACGGCCCGTCAGGCCATGCCAACTCTAATCGCGGTCAATGAAGCTTATCGGTTTATGCCTGACTTTTTTAGCCTGTTTCAAGGCAATTCACCGCCCGAGCTATACCGCTTGCGCTACCATACAAACTCTATTCTATTGCAGGCCAAAACCGGCAGCCTTTCTGCCGCTCAAGCCGATTTAACAAAGTTGAAAGAAGAATGGAACCGCTTCAGACCTAGATTAGAAGGAATCGATCCGATTCAGTTAAGCCAGTTTGAATTTGGTCTATCGGATTTAGAAACCGCCCTCCAGCAAAAAAACAAAGCATTAGTCGAGATAGAATCGACTATTGTGCTCAATAACATCGATAACTTGGAATCTCAGTTAGGAAAAAAACAAACTGAACAGAAACAAGGTCAAACTCAAGGCCAAGAAGAAGAACCGGGTCATAGCCAATATCAGAATCAAGCGCAGAATCAAGGTCAGAGTAGCAACCAGATGCAATAATCAAAGGATTTCAGGTGGAGTAGCGTCTCCACCTGAAGCCCCGATGTTAGCGAAGTCGAACGCGTTCACTTAAACCGCGTCAGCTAACATCGGCAATAACCTTATCGGTTCATACAAAAGATACTCCTCACATCTTTGACATTCTCTAAGCGTAATTGGCCCGATTATGCCCCAGCGGTTCCGATAGGCATTAACAAATCCAACCACTCTCTGGGGAAAGGCATGCTCGATAAATAAATATTCATAATCCCGAACCATACTTCGAACAAAGGTCCTGAACCAATTCCCGAAAACTCGAGGACCAGCCAATGTTTGTAAACAGTAAGCCATTTCACTCAGGTTCGGCTTACGACCATCTTTGCACATTTTGCGGATAACTTGAATCGACTTCTTAAGCAATGGACTGCTTTCATTATACTCATAATTAAAATCGTTGCAGACTTCTGAAAAAGGTTTAAACAGTTTATAATACAGCTCATTTTCTAATGCCCGAGCATATAAAAGAACCGGTGCGACATAATCGATGTCGTCCGCTACCTCTGCATAGGTTAATAAATCCTTTTTAATCAAATAAGCTGCAATCAATAATTCCTTAGTATCCCGGCTAAATTGATTCCACTTAGACTTCAAAACATCTCTGGCTTCGCAGAAGGTATTCTCAAGATCCATTTCTTTTTTAATTTCCCGGATAATGTCCGCCAAAATAGGAGACATGATCCGCTCAAAATCATTCGCCCGCTGTTCATGATTATCAAGTAAACTTAAGGAATTCCGCAGATTTGTCGCTTTATTGAACAGGCGATCATAGGTCGACCGAAACCAAAAAGATAAATTTCCATTTACTTTAGCATCAATCTGTTTAATTGATACCGGCAAGATAGCAGTAAAGCCATCCCTAACCGCTTCTTCAGCCTCTTCTAGGGTAAGGACATATCTCTGATCCAAATTTACAACCATGGTAATATTATTACAGTGCTGACAACTTAAAAACTGAATCAAACTATCTCCATCCCAAGCTGCCAAGCTGCCTTGAGCTTGATTAACCGTGTTACTAGGCAAATTATCCGAATCCATTAAAACAGAAACAGGTAGAAAATCTGTAGGCCCCTTAAACCGACTAAGACATCGGGGACACCCCTCAGGGCTAAATCTGGGAACCAGATAAGCGTCAATTTGTTTCATTGACCTTCCCCCTTTCTGCTACACCTTACCACATACAACATAGTCAAAATGTTATCTATTTTAAAAATTGTATATAAAATTTGGAATATCCGCTACTGAAAAAGATAGAATAATGTAAGTGGCTCTTCGACAAATATTGTCAGATTTATTTATTTATATATACTTTACGAGTTTAACAATTTATGCAAAAAAATTATATTTTTTATTCTTATTTTCACAAAATTATTTTGTTCTTAAAAATATTAAACCGCATGGCAGTTTGCATGCGGTTAATTCGTTTCTAATAGTATCTAGCACTTACATATTTATTATTTGGAGAACTCATTGGCCAGTGTGTCCAAACCCGCCAGTTCCTCGCTCTGATTGACCAAGTTCATTAACTTCAACCATTTGTCCAGGTATTATCTTTTGAATAACAACCTGAGCTATCCGATCTCCCTTCTTAATTACCAACGGTTCTGCCCCCAGATTCCAGGCCCGCACCAGAATCTCTCCCCGAAAGTCCTGGTCAATCGTCCCAACATGCACCAATATATCATTATTAAATGCTAGTCCACTTCGGCCGCGGACCTGCAGCTCATATCCGGGTGGAAGCTCGACCGCTATTCCGGTGCGGAGGCTGGTTCCACCTGGAAGCGGCTTTAATTCAGCAGATTCTATGGCATAAAGATCAAAACCGGCACTTCCTGGAGTGGCTCGAGTCGGCAACACGGCTTCCGGGTGTAGTTTAAGCACTTTAATTAGAATTTGATTGTCTACAAGCAGCCTATCCATGATTTCATTTCTCCTTAAACGAAAATAGTGAAACGCAGGGAGTCTATTCCTTTTTGCTCCAGGATATCAGAACTCGGTCTCCATCTCTTAAAACATCAGTAAAACTGGCTGCCCGGCCATTCAGTTGCAGGTTAATCATTCCGCGCGGGCGATTCAAATCAAAATCGATATGACTAAACACTTCCACAAAGATGTGTTCACGGTTGCCCTCCAGGTAAATCTCATCGTCATTAACCAAAATTTTGATTCCAGTCGAAACTTCTTTCAGTCGATTCTCAGATAAAACCGAGTCATGGTGGCTGTTCTTTAAAACCACTTCCACCCGGTCACCATCTCTTAAAATGTAATCCTTGTTCACGGGTATATTATTGACCAAAACCTTATAATCCGTTAAATCCAGCCCTTCTTCCTTGAAAAAATCTTCAATCTTACTTATGTAATATATGTCTAATTGGTCACCTGAGCTGATCCTATCGTCATAAGAAGCCGGGATACCGTTTAGAAAACAGCGTGGCTCCAAGGTCCGAACCTGATCCTGGTGAACAACACTAATCCCTGGATAGTTATGTAAAAAATCTTTAACTGTCGCCTCTGCATCTTGACCGTCTACCGCACTTATTACTGTAATCTTATCTCCATTATGAATCGGAGTTTGTAAACTAGCCGGCTGATCATTTACAAATATTTTAGCTGGCTTCATTATTTCACCGAAATCGATTTCTCGCCAGCCGTTAAGCTTAAATTCAAGATTTCGTCCATTTCGGCCGATTAGCTGGCGCGAGTTATAGCCTACCAGGGCAAGCGCATTAGCCACGTCTAGTTTCTCAGAATTAAACAGCTTAAACTCTCGTCCATTCACACTAATCGTTATAAAATCATGACCAAACTTTTTGATCGCCACAGAGGCGATTCCGACAACAGTTACACCTTCCGGACCATTGATGGTTGCTTGATCAACTACCAAATTAGCGATTGCCTGGCGTCCCCTTATTGCCACCCGTTCTACCGGCAGACCAAGTTTATTGGCTAATTTTTCAGGCAAGCCCGGCGTTTGCGCTCCGCCACCGACACAGAAAACAGCACTAGGGCTCTGCCCGCCGTTTAGAGTTTGGATAGTGGAAGCAATTTCATCGGGCAGTTTTTCGAGGGCTGGTGTAATTACCGCCATCGCCTCTTGACTGTCAATAACTTCCTCCAAACCCAAAACGTTTTCATAAGTAATGAATTGATTACTGGCAATACTTCGTTTTATCTTTTCCGCCCAAGCAAAATCCACCAAACACCGCTCTATCAGTGCCTCAGTCAGCTCATCTCCAGCTATCGGTACCATTCCATAAGCAACAACTGAACCC
>JAAZDI010000268.1 GCA_012512295.1 Syntrophomonadaceae bacterium | reverse complement strand
GGCTTTAATTAGAGCTGGCGTGGAGCATATCAAGTTTGTGGATCGTACTTTTAATTGCCATCGGGAACGAGCGCGCGAGATCTTTCAGTTTTTAATTGATGAGATAGGTTCGGACGGTAAAACCAGCTTTCATTTTGAGATTGGGGCCTCCCTTTTAGATGAAGCTACTTTAGACCTCCTGGAGACTGCTCCGGTAGGCTTGTTTGAGTTCGAGATAGGTATTCAATCGACTAATCCTCGGACCCTGCAATCCGTCAAACGAAAGAATGACTGGTCGGTGCTAGCCCCAGTCGTTCAACGCTTGACAAAAAACCAAAATATCCATCTGCATCTGGATCTGATTGCCGGATTGCCTGAGGAATCCTACCAGTCATTCAGACAGTCTTTTAATCAGGTTTATGCGCTGCAACCTCACCTCCTTCAATTAGGGTTTTTAAAGCTTCTTAAAGGATCAGGCCTTAGAGCCAGGTCAGATAGTTTTGGCTGTGTTTTTTCAGATCAGCCGCCTTATGAGGTCCTGTCTACAAATGTTCTTAGCTTTGACGAAATTCTTCAATTACGGGCAATTGAGAATGTATTAGAAAAATATTACAATTCTCACCGTTTTCAATACTCCCTGCGGTTTTTATTAGCTTGTTCTTCTCTGACTCCCTTTGACCTTTTTCAATCTATGGCTCTATTCTGGGTAGAAAGAGGCCTACATCGGCAGGCGCACAGTACCAATAGTTTATTTGAGATTTTTTATCAGTATGTAGTTGCTAGTGGCACCTTAAACAAAGAATTGTTTTCGATTTTTCTAGAGTTATTAAAATTTGACTATCTGCTCCAATCACGAGGTGTCCAACCTCCGGCCTGGTTTCCCCGGCGTTTCTTAAATAACCAAAAACAGCGGGTACATGCTTTCCTGGGCTCAGAAGAAAAAATGACTCGACTGTTGCCTCATTTTCGAGGCCGGTCAGCCCGGGATATTAATAAAAAAGTACATATCGAAGTGTTTGACGTGGATGTGATAAAGCTGATGGATTGGTTGGAGAATAATCAACTTGATGAATTTTCGGTCAATCAATCAGGAGTATTTTTGCCAATTCTCCGCCAAACTACCGTTCTATTGGATTACTCCAACTTAGTCGGCCTTCTGAAACGTCCATTTTGTTGTATGATAGAGCTGTAAACACCAATTGATTTCAAACTTAGTTTTTTATTCCTTATTTTATTATCCTTATTAGGAAAGTTTTCGACAGTGTTAGCATAATGTATTATAAGCACGGTAAGCCAGGAACCCTTGGAGGATTGGTTTGGGACTATTTTTTCAAAATTATCCAAATGTTAAAAATTGCCTTGCTAATCGACAGAAATATTGCATAATCGCAATGAATTTATGTTAAACTCAGTCTGAAGTAAATTATTAAAGAGTATAGATTAAAAGAGAAGGAGCGAACAAAGAATGTCTGACTTTGAAATGGCGGTAGACCGAGCGGTTGAAACCAGAGAGTTCAAGTCCGGTAAGTTGTACGCTCTCCCAATAAAAGATAAGACTGATCAAGGCAAGGATAATCTTTTTTATACGATTGCGAATAACCTACCGGTTAGTAGTGTACTTGATAGTATATCTGAGCCGATTCTTTTAGTAGCTCAAAATAAACAAGTAACAATGGCTAATTCTGCAGCAATTGACTTTTTTGATCTTCCGCAAACTAATCCATTGCCGCCAATCAGTTATCCAGATTTAATCAGGCGGGTTTCGCCTGAATTGAATCAGCAGCAACTTGCCGAAATGCCTGTAAACAAAGCTTTACAAGGAGAAACGCTGTCATGTGTTCAACTGGTTCTTAAGCTTCCCAGACAATCTTCAACTGTAGTAGAAATGAGTGCTGCCCCGGTTCGAGACGAGCAGGGCGAGATCGTCTGGGCTATTTTAGTATTTCGCGATATAACAGAACGGGTCTGTTTCGACCGGGCAAAGGATGAATTTCTTTCGGTCGCTAGTCATGAACTGCGCAACCCTCTAGCAGTGGCGCAGGGATTGATTCAGTTAATCAAGATGCGGTTTAAGCGAAGAGCGGAAATTGCCGAGCAGTTGGCTAAGCCCGGGCTGGATCAAATATCAGTCCTACATTCGGAGTTGTTTGACTACCATAAGGACCTTAAGCAATTAGATAGTGTTTTACGTAATATCAACCAGATGAGTCGAGTGATTTCGGATTTGATGGATGTCACTAAGATCGAGACCGGACACCTGCAAACAAACAATCAACCGATAAATCTTATCGAGTTGACGGAAGAGGTAATCCGAAAGATACAGGCGACCAACACGAAGCATCAATTGCAAAACATCACGAATCTTAACCAATTTGTTAATCATGAGTGTTGGGTTTTTGGGGACTATTTACGCCTGGAACAGGTGCTAGTTAATTTGTTAACTAACGCTATCAAATATTCGCCGCCGGGTCAGGCTATTT
>JAAZDI010000267.1 GCA_012512295.1 Syntrophomonadaceae bacterium | reverse complement strand
GTTCTTGACCATATAGAGCACGCTGTAAAAGTAATGGGCTTTGAACATGTTGGGATAGGATCCGATTTTGACGGGGTTGATGAACCGGTCAGTGGTTTAGAAAATGCAAGTTGTTGGCCGTTTTTCATACAGAAAATGCAACAGCGTGGTTTTCCTGAGAACATGATTGAGCATGTCTGTGGGAAAAATTATCTACGGGTAATTAGAAGTGTATTGAAATAGAATATATTTTAGAATGTTAATTTGAGGTGTAGGTTAATTGGAAGTAGATTTACATATTCATACTACAGCATCCGATGGAACCAGTGCTCCGCAGGAAGTGGTAGAAATAGCTGCCTATTATGGTCTGAGGGCTATTGCAATTACCGATCATGATGAAGTAGGTGGAATTACTCCCGCTCTTTTAGCTGGACGTTTAACTGGGATTGAGGTAATTCCGGGGATTGAGATTAATACAGAGTACGAGCAGCGTGAAGTGCATATCCTGGGGTATTTTATTGATTACCATGATCCAAAGTTATTGGCCCAATTAAAAAGATTGCAGGATGCTCGTCTAATTCGGATTAGCAAAATCGTTAACGCTTTACGACAGTTAGGCTTACCCATTGAACTAACTCGAGTTAGAGAATTGGCTGGAAACGGCTCGATCGGACGCCCTCATATTGGAATGGCGATGATTGAACAAGGTTATGTAAAATCTATTCAGGAGGCTTTTCATCGTTATATTGGTTATGGGTGCCCCGCTTATGTCCCGCGGTATAAAATTGGTCCAGAAGAGGCAGTTGAATTGATCCTTGGGGCAAAAGGAGTGCCCATACTAGCTCACCCAGGATTAGTTAATCGTGATGACTTGATACCAAAACTCGTTAAAGTTGGTTTACAGGGGTTAGAAGTCTATTACCCAGAACATGAACCTTGGATGGTTAGCAAATATCTTAAGTTAACCGATAAATATGGATTGATTGCCACTGGTGGGTCAGATTATCATGGAAATAAAGCAAATTATCGGGCTGACATAGGAACCGTCACGGTTTCTTACCAAGTAGTAGATCAATTGAAGGAGTGTCAGCGTTTAAATTTATATAAGGTTTAAGGAACGCAACGCCTTCATATAATAAAATTGGGTAACTCGCTTAGTCATGAGTGAACTTGATAACAATGAAGGTGGTGTCAGTTCTTGCAGGAGAATAATCATGAATTATTGTTAAGTAGAATAAAAGATCTCGAAAAAAAAGTTCAACATCTCCGAATAAGCCGTCGCGTACTGATGAGTTTAGTGACTCGTCAAGAGCAGGATAAAGCAGTTCAAATACTTGAACTTCTAGAAGAGAATCGCCGTCTACGCAGAACCAATAACCGATTTGCTCAAACTTTGTGGTTAAAAAACCGGCAAATTTTAGAGCTAACACTATCTAAAAAACAGGGTAATAGTTAAGAATCAGCTTAATGGTATAGGACCAACTTCCTTGAAAATTGGGACAATTAGAGGAAGGAATTTATCTGGTAATGTCGAAAAGATAGAATTATGTAATAAAGTAGGTGATTTTAGTAAACCCAAGTAAAAGTATCCCTAATATAAACTTCTCCTAACCGTGGAGTACCCAAGTTTATGAAAGGAATGAATTAATGAGGAAAGTAGGTTCAGTCTTATTAATCTCTATGGCCTTAACCCTTTCTGGAGGAGGGCAGGCTACTAAGAATTTTACAAATAGTACCTCATGGATCAAGCAATATGCTTCGCTTGAACAAACAACTGCGGCAGCTGCTACCAATTCAATTCCTCAAGGATCCCGTTATGTAGTGAAAAAAGGGGATACACTCTGGGCAATAGCTCGCAGTAATTCCACGACTGTAGCAAACCTAAAAAAAATAAACTCTCTTTCGTCGGATCTATTACAAATCGGACAAGTTCTGTATCTGGGAAACACAAGCCCTAACATAAATAATAAGACGAATACTTCTTCTAAAGAAAGAGTGTCGCCGGCGACAAAGGTTCAAGACAAAGCCCCAAACACAGAACTAAGTAAGACTAGAGAGGAAGCAAATAGCCCCAGTCGTGCGGATAACAATCGGATTAATAATCTACTGGCTACCGCTAAGAAGTATTTAGGCACACCTTATGTCTATGGCGGTAAGAGCCCCAAAGGCTTTGATTGTTCAGGTTTCACCCAGTATGTTTTTAAGGAATATGGGATTGAGTTACCTCGTTCGTCTAGAGAGCAGGCTAAGGTCGGGGTTCAGATAGCCCGTTCCGAAATTCGTCCGGGAGATTTGTTATTCTTTAATACCCAAAGCGGAAGGGAAATAAGTCACGTTGGTATTTATCTTGGGGAAAACGAGTTTATTCACGCTAGTCAAAATACCGGGATATCTATAACTCCGTTAAATAAAGGTTACTATGCTAATCGTTTAATCACGATCCGTCGGATATTTCGGTAAACTTTTTATGATTTAGATCGAATATCATATGAGAAAAAATGTTGATTAGAGAAGTAGTTGCAGCTGCTTCTTTTTTTTGCTAGATTTATAAGAATAAAATTAAATTAAAATATCGGCAAAAGGTGACTCGTTTTTCAGTTCGTGATATAATACTTGGAATCAATAATAAGGGATCGGTTAGAGAGGAGAGGGAACCAGATGTGGGATGAACGATTTGCCAAGGAAGGGCTTACTTTTGATGATGTTTTGCTACTGCCAGGTAAGTCCGAGGTCTTGCCGCGGGAGGTCGATGTTACCACTTACCTTACTCAAGAAATCATATTGAATATTCCAATCCTGAGTGCTGGTATGGATACAGTTACCAATTCGCGAATGGCGATAGCAATGGCCCGTGAAGGTGGCATTGGCGTCATCCATAAAAATATGTCAATAGAGAAACAGGTTTTGGAGGTTGACCGGGTTAAAAGGTCAGAACACGGGATTATCACTGATCCGATATTCTTAAGTCCAGATCATTTAATAAGAGATGCCCTTAGTCTAATGGAGACTTATCATATTTCTGGTGTTCCAATTACCGTCGATGGACTGTTGGTTGGTATTTTGACCAATCGCGACCTGCGTTTTGAAAGAGATTTTGACCGCCCAATTAGGGAAGTGATGACCAAAGATAATTTAATCACTGCTCCAGTTGGAACAACACTGGATCAAGCCAAATTGATTCTTCAGCAACATAAAATTGAGAAATTACCAATTGTCGATGACAACTTTATGCTTAAGGGACTGATCACCATTAAAGATATTGAAAAAGCGCGTCAATATCCAAATTCCGCTAAAGATCAACGGGGCCGATTACGTGTAGCGGCGGCGGTTGGTGTCTCACCTGATACTATGGATAGAGTGGAGGGTCTAAAAAAAGCTGGTGTAGATGCGATAGTGGTCGATACGGCCCATGGTCACTCCATTGGTGTACTTGAGACCGTAAAGCGAATTAAAAGCCGTTTCCCCGAGTTAAACCTGATTGCTGGTAATGTCGCAACAGCTGAAGCAACTCGAGATCTAATTAAAGCCGGAGCTGATGCCGTAAAAGTAGGGATAGGACCTGGCTCTATCTGCACAACCCGGGTAATTGCGGGAATTGGTGTGCCTCAAATTACAGCGATATATGATTGTGCTCAAGAAGCAACAAAGGCTCGGATACCGATTATTGCGGATGGCGGCATAAAATATTCGGGTGATATTGTTAAGGCCTTGGCAGCCGGAGCATCAACCGTAATGATTGGTAACCTGTTGGCTGGTACGGAAGAAAGTCCGGGAGAAGTGGAAATTTTCCAGGGGCGGAGCTTTAAGGTATACCGAGGAATGGGATCCCTGGCCGCGATGAAAGAAGGAAGTGCAGATCGTTACTTCCAAGAAGAAAACCTTAAACTAGTACCCGAGGGTATCGAAGGCCGCGTCCCTTATAAAGGACCCGTGGCAGATACTATCTTTCAGTTAGTTGGCGGACTGCGGGCCGGTATGGGTTATTGTGGGGTGCGAAATATAGAAGAGTTAAGAACTAAAACGACCTTTATTAGAATTACTAGTGCCGCCCTTAGAGAAAGTCATCCTCATGATGTATTTATTACTAAGGAAGCTCCAAATTACAGCGTATAGCATATTAATAATCTCCTTATCTCATAATAGTATAATTCTAACTTACAGGTGGAAAACTAAGAGAATAAGGAGGAGAAAGATATGCTTCGTTTAAAATTCATTCATCTATTGAACCGAAGGACGAACAGATTTTTAAGCTGGTGTTCCACCCAGTTGCAGAAATTGCTTCAAGCTGAACCCCGAGTGGTCCCAGAAAAACCGGGTCGATTAGCTAACCACCTGGATCGCTTTGGTGGCCGAGTTGTATTTTTCGTATTATGCCTGATGTTATTACTTCAGCTTGGGTTAAAGCCGCTTTTTGTTCTCCTAGGAGCAATCGGATTAACTCTTGGCCTTCATCTTAGTCTGAAAAAAGGAAGACCTAGATTAATTCTGCGACGTTTAAAGCCTAATTCAGCTGGAACTGAGTTAATAGGCGACCAGGTTAAGAAAAGACCGAGACGATGGCTCAGTCAAGTTTTAACTGGTCTAATTTTCGTAGGAATAGGCTGGGTGTGGGGTGGAGGATGGGGACTATACTTTACGATTATCGGCTTTATCAATCTGATATTAGCGACGGCCTTAATAGCGGGAGAACGTAAGGGTGTAGTGTCAGACGAATCAATAAAGTAGAACAGGAGAACCCCTGTTCTACTTTTTATTAGAGGCATCTAATTTGTTGAGATCATCCATAAGTTTGTCAATATTAACTCCATGAACTTGAGCACCCTGCTCAATACTCTCAAAGAGTGCTCCCCCTCAGCCGATGCAGTGAAGTCCGTGTTTAGCAAAAATCTTAAGCGATTCGGGATACTTATCTACCACGTCCTTAATGATGGCATCTTTACTTATCAAGCCTACACCCCCTTTTGCGTCTACATCCATAATTTGGATAAACGCATGGTTTTCTGGTTATTAATCTATTATAAGCCAAGTGAGGCAGAAACGCCAGGGGATCAACTCCCCCGGCTAGGTGCAAAACTATTATTGGAGAGTAGGATAAGAAGTCTGAAG
>JAAZDI010000266.1 GCA_012512295.1 Syntrophomonadaceae bacterium | reverse complement strand
GTACAGGTTTGAATACTAACTATAAGTCCGGTGAGAATCATTGACCCGATCAGAGGGGATTGCGACACTCACTGTTCCCTTTTTATCAATGGTAATAAAAGTTTATCTGTGACGGTTTCTAGTTAAATTAAAGCATATTAGTTAAGTCGGTTTAAAAAATTAACCATTGATATTCTTTAAAAATTAGAAGGAAAATGGATGAATATGTCGAATTTATAATATATATAGATAATATTGTGAATAACCCGATTATAGGGGATTGCGACACTGGTTCTGAATGATATAAACCAGTTTTTAGTGGCTTGTGCATCGCTGATGTGATAGATTTTGAGCATTTAAAGGAGATAAATATGAACAGAGTAATAATCAGCACAGCCGGTACCAGTTTATTAACCAATTGGAAAAGAGTACACGATTCTTCTGAAGAACCCAGTTTTCAAGATTTACTCAGTTTTGTTAATGCGAATGAAGAAGCCAGTGCAGAAACCAATTCGCTCTCAAAGCTAAATATTGATCCTAATCGAGATGTATTATATTTTGTTGGTTCTGATACGCCTGATGGTCGATTTTCATTACAAGTAATAGAACATTACTATCAGTCGAAAGGCTACAACTATGTGTTTCCTCAATACGTTGAAGGACTGAAGAATCATGACTATCACGATTTTCAAACCAGGGGCTTGCCGAATTTGTTAAAAACCCTTTGTACTATCAGAGAAAATCATTTGGGAACGCACCTTATTATAAACGCAACCGGCGGTTTTAAGGCTCAGACAGCTTATGCCACTTTATTCGGTATTATTTTTGGGATTGAAGTAGTTTATCTTTATGAGGATTTCAAGAATTTGCTTCGTTTCCCGCAAATGCCGATTAACATTGATTCTGGTTTGATAAAAAGCCATATGGAAACTATCACCAAGATAATTCAATCGGATACCAGGAAAGAATCTCGCCGTTTGCTGAATACTTTGCCGGTTCCCCTTCGCGGTTTTTTAGAAAAGAGGGGAGATTATTACGATTATTCGCCGGTCGGTCGAGTCTTTATGGCTGCTCTTGAGTTAGATAATCAAGTATGTCGGCAATACGTAGTTCGTACTTATAAGAACCACACTTCTTTGTGGGGTGATGGGATTAACAGTATAGAGGAAGTAACCGATGCCGATGTGCGGGAACTCTTTTACCGGATTTTTGCCTGTAGCGGTGCAGTAACTTCAATTTTTTTGGATGAAATGGTGCATCGAAAAAGCGAGGAAGTATACCTGGAGTACCGGGAGACTGTCGGCAACTCACTGCGTTATTTGCTACATACACCATACGGGGGAGAATACATTAAGCTTGAGGTTATTCCCGGTCACGAAAAAGAGGTTCTAAGGCGGATCGGCAAAAAGATCTATCCGTAACTGAAAACATATTATAGTCCAAAGAACGCAATAATATTAATTATTTTTAAATAAAAAATCTAAGTGAATTGAAAATGATAACATAGCTTAGCTAAGGGGGGTGGGCCAGTTGAGTAAGGTTCTGGTATTAACTGTTGGCGGTTCATCCGAACCTTTAATTACTTCAATAAAACGCCATAAACCTGATTACGTCATTTTTTTATGCTCAGCAGATCGTGTTACGCCGGTTAAAATACCTGGGAGTCATCATACAGTTGATGGAGATGGCTTGCCATGTCGTGAATGGAATAAAGAACCGCAGCCGTCGATTGTGGTTAGGGCTGGTCTGAAACCGGGAGAGTATGAAAAAATATTGATTTCTAATATAGATAGCCTGGCTGATTGTTATACTTCTAGCATTCAAGCATTTGCTCGGGCTAGGGAAAAGTATAGTGATCCTGATATTCTGGTCGATTACACAGGCGGAACTAAGACGATGTCTGCCGGTTTAATTGCTGCTTCATTAGATGATTCTGCTGTCCAAATTTTTCTTGTAAGCGGAGAACGAAACGATTTAGTTAAGGTACGAAATGGAACTCAGCGAGTTCTGAAAAGCAATTGGAACCCCTTATTGTGGCAGCGGCGTTTATCTGTCATCAAGCGCCTTTTTTCTCAGTTTAATTACAATGAATGTTTAGAAGTAATTGACCAGACGAGCCCTGATATTGTTGCTGGTTCTGCCGAAGATCAAATTATCCAGGTTTATCAGTCTCTTTGTTTGGCTTTTTCTGCCTGGGATCAGTTTGATCATGATGGCGCGATGCGTTATTTAGAAGTATATTCGGGTTATCTGACTAATGAAAAGGTTTTTCTGGGAGAGATTATAAAAAACAAAAGAGATTATCTGCAAAATAAAGAAGCTCGGCTCAGATTGCATTTGGTTTATGATATTATGCGCAATGCGGAAAGACGCTTACTACAGAATAAATTTGACGATGCGGTTGGCCGAACATACCGGGCTTTGGAAATGTTAGCCCAGATTTGTTTGTTTTTTAATCGGGTGTCGATAAACACTTCCTGTGTTAATATCGAGCAGCTTCCTCAAGAGTTGCATGATAAGTATCGAAAACTAGAAATGGTGATGAATGCTGAAAATCCGTCATCTGAAGAAAATAGTGGCCTAAAACTAGGACTATTTCGGTCATATGAATTATTAGCTGATTTAAAGCACCCTTTGGGCAAGCTTATTATGGATAGAAAAAACAAATTGACGAACTTGATCCGACTGCGTAATGAATCTATTTTTGCGCATGGATTAAACCCAATTGATCCAGGTAAGGCCCGGGAATTTTGGGAGTTTGTGGTTGATATAATACAAGAATTTGAAGAATTAGAAAAAATAAAACATAATTTTACGCGATCTCCCCAGTTTCCACGTGAACTCCCAGAAAAGATGATCAAATCTATCGAACAATCAAGTTAACGATCATATACAGAATAAAACAAAGCACTGAGAAGATAGCGCATGTACTTGACAAATTATTAGATAATTCCACCAGCGGTCAAAGTATGCTTAGCTGGGATTTTTTAGCAAAAGCCAAACAGCAGGTAGAGGACTGTTTACATAACGGCCAACAGGCAGTAAAAATAGCAGTGCTGGTTCCAGTGGGTTTGTTTGGATTAACCCAGGGATTTGATATGCCAGACCTGGACATATCTTTGCTCGGGATCGGAAACCACCGATTTTTTCTTTGTCATAGTGCTATCGGCTTGGCGGTTTTACGCTACTTCTATCGACGGTGGGTTGAATCGGAGGATGGGCGATTTTCTTCTCGCCTGGGACACAAGGTGGCCGGGGTAGCACTTGGCAGTTGTGCCTTGGGTGTAGGTTTGCATTTAGCGATTGATGTTTTTCAGCCGAAATCAGTCGTCTTCCCGTTTTTTGGCTCTTTAATCAATG
>JAAZDI010000265.1 GCA_012512295.1 Syntrophomonadaceae bacterium | reverse complement strand
GGGGGGCTAACTATCAGGTGCCAGTTGAGGTTAGAGCAGATCGGCGTCAGGCCTTAGCCATTCGCTGGATAGTCGGATACGCGCGGAAGCGTGGCGAAAAAGACATGGTGCAGAAGTTAGCCGCTGAGTTAATGGATGCGGCTAATGGTACCGGTGGTTCAGTGAAAAAGCGAGAAGACACGCATAAGATGGCAGAGGCTAACAAAGCATTTGCGCATTACCGATGGTAGGATTGAGAGTTAATTGTCGATTTCAGATTTTCTTTTACCCGCGGAAAGGAGGGAATAGTGATGCATTATAATGAAGGGGCTGCTGGTATCAAGGCAATTCGAAATATTGGGATAATGGCCCATATTGATGCTGGCAAAACAACAACGACTGAGCGAATGCTGTTTTATACTGGCCGGGTACACCGGATGGGTGAGGTTGATCATGGGTCAGCAACAATGGACTGGATGCCTCAAGAACAAGAACGTGGTATCACTATTACTTCCGCGGCGACTACCTGTTACTGGAAAAATCATCGAATAAATATTATCGACACTCCCGGGCACGTGGACTTCACCGTCGAAGTTGAACGCTCGCTGCGCGTTTTGGATGGGGCGATCGCCATCTTTTGTGCGGTTGCCGGGGTACAGCCCCAGTCCGAAACTGTTTGGCGTCAGGCAGACCGCTATCAGGTTCCCCGGATTGCCTATATTAACAAAATGGATCGAGTTGGGGCCAATTTTTACGGCGCTGTGGACATGATCAAAGAGCGGCTGGGGGCCAAAGCATTGCCGATTCAACTGCCGATTGGGGCGGAGGACTCTTTCCAGGGAATAATTGATTT
This sequence comes from Syntrophomonadaceae bacterium, assembly GCA_012512295.1. Taxonomy (GTDB): domain Bacteria; phylum Bacillota; class Ch66; order Ch66; family Ch109; genus JAAZDI01. The sequence continues at coordinate 10,479 of JAAZDI010000265.1, read as the reverse complement.
GGTCACTAATCAAGCGATTATCTATCGGGAAGACGATGAACTGGGTCTTGAGCCCCAGATAACCGAGGTTCCAGCCGAGTTAAGCGAGCAAGCCGCCCGGTACCGCGAAGAGTTGCTGGAAGCAGTAGCTGAAGCGAATGAGGACCTGATGGTTAAATATCTGGAGGGAGAAACTTTAACTGAACAGGAAATTTACCGGGGCATTCGTCAAGCCACACTGGCGGTCAAGTTTATCCCGGTTCTTTGCGGGACCTCATTTCGCAACCGCGGAGTCCAAAATCTGCTAGATGCAGTGGTGCATTACTTGCCTTCCCCAAGGGATATTCCAGCTATTCGAGGAGTCATTCGTGACACTGGTCAAGAAGTGGAGCGAAGGGCCAGCGATGATGAACCCTTTTCTGCTCTGGCGTTTAAGATCGCTGTTGATCCATATGTCGGCAAGTTAACTTATTTCAGGGTTTACTCTGGTAAGCTTAAATCAGGCTCTTATGTTTATAACGCCACCCGGGATCGCAAGGAAAGAATTGGCCGCTTGTTGCAGATGCATGCTAACCACCGGGAAGAGGTCAATGAAGTCAGGACCGGTGACATTGTAGCAGCGGTCGGTCTGCGGGATACTTTTACGGGCGATACCTTGTGCGATGAGCAGGCAGCGGTTATTTTGGAGTCCATGAGCTTTCCGGAACCAGTGATTGATGTAGCGATTGAACCTAGAAGTAAGGCAGACCAGGATAAAATGGCCGGTGCCTTACAAAAACTAGCCGAGGAGGACCCCACTTTTAAAACCTCGGTGGATGCAGAAACCGGTCAAGTGATTATTTCTGGGATGGGGGAGCTGCACCTGGAGATAATAACCGATCGATTGCTGCGCGAATTTAAAGTTAACGCCGATGTTGGTAAGCCGCAGGTGGCTTACCGAGAAACCCTGAGCAACCGGGTTCGGGCCGAAGGCCGGTTTATTAAACAAACCGGTGGTCGCGGTCAGTATGGCCATGTTTGGTTGGAACTAGAGCCGCAAGAATTAGGGAAAGGCTTTGAGTTTGTTAACCGGATTGTGGCCGGGGCCATACCGAAAGAGTATATTCCAGCCGTTGAAGCCGGAGTGCGGGAAGCTATGGAATGCGGAGTTATGGCCGGTTACCCGGTCGTCGATATTCGCGTTACTTTATATGATGGTTCATATCATGAAGTGGATTCCTCGGAAATAGCCTTCAAGATGGCGGGCTCGATGGCCCTGCGGGCCGGTATGTCGAAAGGGAGTACGGTACTTTTAGAGCCGGTAATGAAAGTGGAGATTTTGGTACCGGAAGACTATGTGGGCGAAGTCATCGGTGATCTGAACGCCCGGCGAGGCCGGATTCAGGGGATTGAACATCAAGGCAGTTTGCAGATCATTCGAGCTTTTGTTCCCCTGGCCGAGATGTTCGGTTATACTACGGATCTGCGTTCCAGTACCCAGGGCCGAGGCAATCACGTAATGCAATTTTCGCATTTTGAAGTGGTACCGAGTAACATCAGTGAAAAAATTATTGCTCGTCGATACGGCTTAGGCTAGCTTAAGCTTAGATAATACAAAAATGCAACTAATATAAAAAGCAACTAATATAAAAATGTAATTCTCCCGAGGGAAAGGAAGGATAACTAAAATGGCCAAGAAAAAATTTGAAAGAACCAAACCCCACGTGAATATTGGCACCATTGGGCACGTGGACCATGGCAAAACCACGTTGACCGCCGCCATCACCATTTGTCTTGCCAAGGCCGGCGGCGCGGTAGCCACAGCTTATGATCAGATTGATAAAGCCCCGGAAGAAAGGGAAAGAGGGATTACGATCTCTACCTCTCACGTGGAATACGAAACCGGCAACCGACATTATGCCCATGTGGATTGCCCAGGTCACGCAGACTACGTCAAAAACATGATTACTGGAGCAGCCCAGATGGACGGAGCCATTCTGGTGGTCTCAGCAGCTGACGGTCCAATGCCGCAGACCCGAGAGCACATTTTGCTGGCGCGTCAAGTTGGCGTTCCTTATATAGTCGTCTTCCTGAATAAAGTGGATATGGTTGACGATGAAGAATTACTCGAACTGGTTGAAATGGAAGTCCGTGACCTGTTAAATATGTACGAATTCCCGGGAGACGACATTCCGGTAATTCGGGGTTCCGCCTTAAAGGCGATGGAATGCGGCTGTGGCGGTCGGGAATGCCCGAACTGCAAGGTGGTCTGGGATTTGATGGATGCCGTCGACGCTTACGTGCCGATTCCGGAACGGGCCGTGGATAAGCCATTCCTGATGCCGGTCGAAGACGTCTTTACCATTACCGGCCGAGGCACTGTGGCCACTGGTCGGGTCGAGCGCGGCACGATCAAGGTTGGCGAGGAAATAGAAATCGTTGGTTTGCGGGAAGATGTGCGCAAGACTGTCTGCACTGGGGTGGAAATGTTCCGCAAGATTCTCGATTTTGCCCAAGCGGGTGACAACATCGGCACCCTGCTCAGAGGGGTTGATCGAAAAGAGGTTGAGCGGGGTCAAGTTTTAGCGAAGCCTGGTTCCATTAAACCGCACACCCACTATCAGGCTGAAGTCTATGTCCTAACGAAAGACGAAGGTGGACGGCACACCCCATTTTTCAACGGTTATCGACCCCAATTCTATTTTCGGACCACAGATGTGACTGGTGTCGCGACCCTGCCGGAAGGCGTAGAGATGGTTATGCCTGGGGACAACATTCGGATGACTATTGAACTGATCACCCCGATTGCGATTGAAGAAGGATTGCGGTTTGCGATTCGAGAAGGTGGGCGGACCGTAGGGGCTGGAGTCGTGACCAGCATTATCGAATAGGATTGGATTCTTGCCTCCCGCCTATTGGCGCAAGTGGCAATAAGGAGGGAACTATCAAAATGGCAAAGCAAAAAATCCGTATCCGGCTCAAGGCTTTTGATCACCATTTGCTTGATCAGTCAGCAGTTAAAATTGTTGATACAGCCAAAAGAACCGGAGCGGCGGTGTCAGGCCCAATTCCCTTGCCGACGGAGAAAAACATTTATACTATTTTGCGTTCTCCGCATGTCAATAAAGACTCGCGCGAACAATTTGAGATGCGCACCCATAAGCGGCTGATTGATATAGTTGAGCCTACGCCGAAAACGGTGGATGCCTTGATGCGTCTGGACTTACCGGCCGGAGTAGACATTGAAATCAAATTATAGCAAACTGTGGCTAGTAAAGTGCCAGGGAAACAGGAGGTGCAGGTAGTGTCCAAAGGTATTCTGGGCAAAAAACTAGGGATGACCCAAGTATTCAGTGAAACGGGGCAAGCCATCCCGGTTACCGTAATTGAGGCTGGCCCGTGTGTAGTACTGCAGAAGAAAACTCCGAACCAGGATGGTTACAGCGCGATTCAAGTTGGGTTTGGGGATATTCGAGAATCCCTGGTGAATAAGCCCATGAAGGGACATTTTCAAAAGGCCCATGTTAAACCCCTGCGTCATATTCGAGAATTGCGAACTGACGAAGTTGAAGGTTTCCAGGTGGGTCAAGAGATTAGAGCAGACATTTTTGCTCCCGGTGAGTTGGTAGATGTGACCGGGACCTCGAAAGGGAAAGGTTTTGCGGGCGGTATCAAACGACACGGCTTCCACCGTGGGCCGATGAAACATGGTTCCAAATACCATCGTCGCCCCGGTTCACTAGCGGCCAAAGGCCCGGGCCGGGTCTTTAAAGGACGCAAATTGCCCGGCCATTTAGGTGCAGTGCGGGTTACAGTCCAGAACCTGGAAGTGGTAAGAGTAGATGCTGAGCGTAACCTCCTTTTGCTCAAGGGGGCAGTTCCGGGTCCCAGGCGCGGCCTCCTGGTGGTTAAAAGTGCAGTAAAAGCCAGATAATGCTGCCCGTTGAGAAAGGAGGAGTGAGGTATCGTGCCAAAGGTAGCTTTGATGAACAGCAAAGGGGAAACCATTGGAGAAATCGAGTTAAAGGATGAAGTTTTCGGAATAGAACCAAATGAGGCGGTCCTGCATGAGATGGTAGTCTGTCAAATGGCCTCCTGGCGCAGAGGAACGGCAGATACTAAGGGAAAGGGAGAAGTTCGCGGCAGCAATCGGAAGCCGTGGCGACAAAAAGGGACCGGCCGAGCACGCGCCGGCATGCGACGCTCTCCCCTGTGGCGTAAGGGAGGGATTGTCTTTGGCCCTCATCCGCGGAGTTACGCCTACACGTTGCCGAAAAAAGTGCGGCGGCTGGCTTTAAAATCAGCCCTGTCCGCCAAAGTGCTAAGCGGAGATTTAATTGTCCTGGATGACCTGAATTTCGAGCAACCGAAGACTAAGGATATGGTTAGTGTTTTGCAAAATCTTCGGGTGGATCGGAAGGCCTTAATTGTGACCAGTGATAATAACGTAAACGTCGCTAAATCCGCCCGAAACATTCCGGGGGTTAAGCCCTTGATCTCATCTGGTTTGAACGTTTACGACATTCTCAACTGCGACAAATTAGTCATGACTAAAGAGGCGGTAAACCGGGTAGAGGAGGTGCTGGCCTGATGCGAGATGCGCGGGAGGTGCTGGTGCGACCGGTAGTAACTGAAAGAAGTACCAACTTATTGGCGGATAACAAGTATACATTTTATGTTAACCGAGACGCTAATAAGATCGAAATCAAGCATGCTGTTGAGCAGATGTTTAAAGTAAATGTGACTGACGTCAGAACAATGGTCGTCAAGGGAAAAGAAAAGCGAAGGGGACGTTATGTAGGCCGAACCTCGGATCGGAAAAAAGCTATTGTCACCCTGCGCCCGGGGGACCGAATCGCCATCTTTGAAGGAATGTAGGGTTGCGAACTAAAGGAGGGGGATTTCCTTGGGTGTAAAGCAATTTAAACCGACCTCGCCGGGGCGGCGGCAGATGACAGTCTTAACCTTTGATGAGATAACCACTGACCGACCCGAGAAGTCGTTGTTAAAACCTTTGAAAAAGTCCGGCGGGCGAAATGCCCAAGGTCGCTTGACAGTACGCCATAAGGGCGGCGGACATAAACGACAATACCGCATCATTGATTTTAAACGAAATAAGGACAGCATTCCTGCTCGGGTAGCGAGCATTGAATACGATCCTAACCGTTCAGCCAATATCGCTTTATTGAATTACCTGGATGGGGAAAAACGATATATTTTAGCCCCTCACGGATTAAAGGTGGGAGATACGGTTGTCTCCGGTCCGGATGCAGACATTAAAGTCGGTAATGCGCTGCCTTTGCAAAATATTCCGGTCGGCACCTTTGTTCATAACATAGAACTGAAACCGGGTAAGGGAGGACAACTTGGCCGCGCAGCCGGGGAAGCAGTTCAGCTGATGGCTAAAGAAGGCAAATACGCGACCTTGCGGCTCCCTTCAGGGGAAATGCGACAAGTATTAAGCACCTGTCGGGCCACGATTGGCCAGGTGGGCAATCTAGACCATGAGAATATCACCATTGGTAAAGCAGGGCGTAACCGTTGGAAGGGAATCAGGCCCAGCGTACGTGGTGTAGTCATGAATCCGGTGGACCATCCGCACGGCGGTGGGGAAGGTCGGTCGCCAATTGGCCGGAAAGCGCCGATGACTCCCTGGGGGAAAGTGGCCATCGGCGGCCGGACCCGGAAGCCGAAAGCTTCGGATAAGCTGATTATTACGCGGAGAACTAAATAGATCGAGGAGGTGAGCCGAAACATGGGTAGGTCCATTAAAAAAGGACCGTATGTGGATAAAAAATTACTCGCCAAGGTTGAGGCCATGAACGAGTCTGGCGAGAAAAGAGTTATTAAGACTTGGTCCCGACGGTCAACTATTTTTCCAGAAATGGTCGGACACACCCTGGCGGTTCATGATGGTCGGAAGCATGTACCGGTATACATTACCGAAGACATGGTTGGCCATAAATTGGGTGAATTTGCCCCCACCCGATTTTTTAGAGGTCACGGGGCACACACTGAAAGATCAACTGCATTGAAGTAGGCGGCAGGAGGAGAGATAGTATGGAAGCAAGAGCTATTGCCAGGTATGTCCGGGTCTCTCCCCGAAAAGCCCGTCAGGTTGTGGACTTGATTCGGGGTAAAAAAGTAGACGAGGCTTTAGCTATTCTAAAATTTGTCCCTAGTACAGCGACTGAGGTCATTCAAAAGGTCTTGCGTTCAGCCATTGCCAACGCTGAAAACAATTTGGACCTGATTCGCGACGATCTCTACGTCCGGGGGATTTGGGTAGATCAGGGACCAGTTATTAAGCGATTAAAACCAAGGGCCCGGGGTAGAGCAGACCTGATGCGAAGACATACCAGCCACATTACGGTAGTAGTCGGGGAAAAGAAGGAGGGATAGGCGAGTGGGGCAAAAGGTACACCCGAAGGGTTTAAGGATCGGAATTATTCGAGATTGGGATTCCCAGTGGTTTGCGGATAAAAACTACAAGGAACTCCTCCATGAAGATATTCGGATCCGTAGGTACCTCAAACAGAGGTTTTACGCGGCCGGTGTCTCTTGTGTGGAAATTGAAAGAGCTGCCAGCCGGGTCAAGGTCTCCATCCACACCGCCAAGCCCGGGATCGTGATTGGACGAGGCGGTACAGAGGTTGAGAACCTGCGTAAATATTTGGAACGGATGACCGGAAAACAGATAAGCGTTAATATCGTGGAAATCAAAAAACCGGAACTAGATGCGCAGCTCGTCGCAGAAAATGTGGCCAGCCAGCTAGAGAAAAGAACTTCCTTCCGACGGGCGATGAAACAAGCGGTTTCCCGTTCGATGCGGCTTGGGGCAGAAGGAATCAGGATTGCCTGTTCCGGTCGTCTAGGTGGGGCTGAAATTGCCCGAACTGAATGGTATTCAGAAGGTAAGGTACCGTTGCATACCTTGCGGGCAGATGTTGACTATGGATTTGCCGAAGCCAATACCACCTATGGTAAGATCGGGGTAAAAACCTGGATCTACCGGGGAGAGGTTTTACCACAAAAAGAAAAAGCATCTCAGCCCCAGGTGGCCTCTCGGGAAGGAGGAGAATAGGCTTGCTTATACCCAAAAGAGTAAAATATCGCCGGCAACATCGTGGCCGGCTGACCGGTAAGGCGATGCGTGGTAATACCGTAGCGTATGGCGAATATGGTCTGATGGCGATGGAGCCGGCCTGGATAACCAACCGGCAGATTGAAGCAGCGCGGATTGCGATGACTCGCTATATTAGAAGAGGCGGTAAGGTTTGGATTAAGATTTTTCCCGATAAACCAATTACCGCGAAACCAGCAGAGACTCGAATGGGCAGCGGGAAAGGAGCACCGGAATACTGGGTGGCCGTGGTTAAGCCAGGTCGGATAATGTTTGAATTAGCCGGGGTATCCGAAGAGATAGCTCGGGAGGCCATGCGGCTGGCAGCCCACAAATTGCCGATTAAATGTAAATTCGTGAAACGAGAAGAGGCGGGTGGTGAGGTTGGTGAAAGCTAATAAGTTGCGTGAATTAACTGATGAAGAATTGTTGCGCAGGATTAATGATTTTCGGGATGAACTATTTAATCTGCGTTTTCAACTAGCAACCAACCAGTTAGATAATCCTATGCGACTTAAAGAGGTACGGAAAAACATCGCCCGGGCTCATACTATTCTGCGGGAAAGGGAACTCGCCCGCCAGCAGGCTTAGCAAGGGCGGGGTATAAGGAGGTTCTATGGTGGAACAAAGAGGATTGCGGAAAACCCGGGTGGGTAAAGTAGTTAGCGATAAAATGGATAAGACCGTTGGGGTCTCGGTTGACACACTGATTCGTCATCCCCTTTATGGCAAGATAGTTCGTCGGAGCAAAAAATTTAAGGCTCATGATGAAAATAACCAGTGCCGAATCGGCGATGTGGTCAAAATCATGGAAACCCGTCCGCTCAGTCGAGATAAAAATTGGCGCGTGGTGGAAATAGTTGAGAAGGCCAGGTAAGGGTGACCTTGACTAAGAGGTGATCAGCCCAGGTTAGAGGAGGTTATTGACGGTGATCCAACCACAAACAATGCTCCGAGTGGGAGATAACACTGGAGCAAAAAAACTGATGTGCATACGGGTTCTGGGTGGATCGTTTCGCCGCTACGCTTCCGTGGGGGATGTAATCATAGCCTCGGTTAAGGAGGCTTCGCCCGGCGGTGTCGTGAAAAAAGGAGAAGTAGTTCGCGCCGTGGTCGTCAGGACGCGCAAAGAGATTCGTCGGAATGATGGATCATATATCAAATTCAGCGAAAATGCGGCGGTTATTATTGACGACCAGAACAACCCGCGTGGGACCCGGATCTTTGGTCCTGTAGCCCGTGAATTAAGAGAAAAGGAGTTTATGAAGATTGTCTCTTTGGCTCCTGAGGTTCTGTAATTAATGATTTAGATGTTTGATTTAGATGTTTAGCATTACCCACAAATAATAGCATCCAACATCCAATGCCAAACATCTAAATGTGTAGGCAGGCATGGAGGTGAAAGGCTTGAATAAGGCCAGAAAGATAAAGGCCCGTAAGATCCACGTGCGGAAAAATGATACCGTGCTGGTCTTAACCGGGAAAGATGCTGCCAAAAGGGGTAAGGTAGTCAGCGTTAACCCGACTACCGGACGGTTGATAGTGGAAGGGGTAAATATAACCAAACGCCATACCCGTCCCACCCGTGCCTTACCGCAGGGAGGCATAATCGAGAAGGAGGGAACTATTGACAGTTCCAATGTTATGCTGGTGTGCACCAAGTGTCAGCAGCCGACCCGCATCGCGAAAAAGTTGGTTGATGGCAAGCGGAAGCGAGCCTGTAAACGGTGCGGGGAAATTATTGATGATTAGGGCCAGAAGGGAGGACAGTCATGCCCAGGCTAAAGGATAAGTATAAAAATGAAGTTGCACCGGCCATGATGAAAAAATTTGGCTATCGCAACGTAATGCAGATACCCAGGCTTGAAAAAGTGGTTGTGAATATGGGAGTGGGCGAGGCTATTCAGAATCCCAAGGCCTTGGATGCAGCGGTAGGAGACCTGACCCGCATTACCGGTCAGAAACCGGTAGTTACTAAAGCTAAGAAGTCTATTGCCAGCTTTAAACTCAGAGCCGGGATGTCAATTGGTTGCAAAGTCACCCTGCGCGGTGATCGGATGTATGAGTTTGTTGACAAGCTACTAAATGTCGCCCTACCGAGGGTCCGAGATTTTCGTGGGGTATCAGCCAGGTCATTTGACGGTCGAGGCAACTATACCTTGGGTTTGCGGGAACAGTTGATCTTTCCTGAGATTGAATATGATAAAATTGATAAATTGCGCGGGATGGATATCGTCATGGTAACCACCGCTAAGAATGATGAAGAAGCGCGTGAATTGTTGCGTTTGATGGGAATGCCTTTTAGGGAAGGTTAGCCGGGAATTTAACCTATAAGGAGGGAAAAGAGTGGCGAAGAAATCAATGATAGCCAAACAGCAGCGCCCCCCAAAATTTAGTACCCGGTCTTACAACCGATGCAAATTATGTGGCCGTCCCCACGCCTATATGCGCAAGTTTGGGATCTGCCGGATTTGTTTCCGGACTCTGGCCTATCGGGGCGAGATCCCTGGGGTGACCAAGGCCAGTTGGTAAGAGCGGTTAAGGAGGTAAGGACATGGTCATGACGGACCCGATTGCGGATTTACTTACCCGAATCCGTAACGCTAATATCGTTTACCATGAAAAGGTAGAGATACCGGCTTCCAAGTCCAAGCGGGCGATGGTAGAGATTTTTAAGCAAGAAGGGTATATCCGCGATTATGAATACATTGAAGATGGTAAGCAGGGTATAATTCGCTTGTATCTCAAGTATGGCCCGAATAAAACGCGGGTGATTACGGGATTAAAGCGAATCAGCAAACCCGGTCTTAGAGTTTACGCGAAAAAGGACGAAATACCCAGGGTGCTCGGTGGATTAGGGATTGCGGTAATCTCGACCTCGAAGGGAATCATGACAGATCGGCAAGCCCGGAAATTAGGTCTGGGTGGAGAAGTCATCTGTTATGTCTGGTAGGAGGTGTAGTAGTTGTCTAGAATTGGCAGAAGGCCTATTCCCATCCCGGACGGGGTGGATATTAAGATTGAAGGCAACCTGGTTACGGTCCAAGGACCAAAAGGAAAGTTAACTCGGCAAATCCCCAAGGATATGCAATTAAATATAGAAAATAAAACTTTAACCGTCAGCCGGCCGTCAGATGGAAAAATTCATCGTTCTTTGCATGGTCTAACCCGAACGCTGTTGGCTAATATGGTAAACGGGGTAACCCAAGGATACCAAAAAGTATTGGAAATATCCGGGGTTGGTTACCGGGCGGCTAAACAGGGGAATAAGCTAGTCCTTACCCTGGGCTATGCTCATCCGGTGGAGTTTGAACCAGAGGCGGGGATGGAGATTGAGGTGCCAGCTCCTAACCGCATAATTGTCAAGGGGATTGATAAGGAAAAGGTGGGCGCTCTAG
>JAAZDI010000264.1 GCA_012512295.1 Syntrophomonadaceae bacterium | reverse complement strand
GAGCCACCCGCGGTAGGCCCCACCAGCATAATTAAAAACACTGGTGTGGAAGCAATTGTGGGACTGAAAGCCGGCCCAATCAAACAAGTCTACCTGAAACGCCTCGTTCGACCGGATGAGACCGGCATCTGGTCCGTCGTGGGCTACGATCCCCGTTAGTGAACGCGTACAGTTGCACTGAACATCGGAATTTCAGGTGGAGACTCAACTCCATTTGAAGTTGGAATCAGGTGACCTCCACTTATATAAATATAAAGTAGGGTTAAAATTATAAAAGTATGGTTGGTTAAAATTTTATAAAATAGGGTTAAAAGTAGGGTCTTTTGAACTCAATTATCAGTTAAATGTATAAGGAAGCAGGGGACCGTCCTTCTGCTTCCTTATAATCAAAATTAAATAGTAAAAAATAGAATGCTATAAATTATTAAATTAAATATCAATGCCCTTTAATCCCTATCGTTATTGACTTGGCTATGGAAGATACCCGGTAGGTCTAACGCTTCTCCCCCGAGCTTAACCTGGCTTACAACCTTAGTTACTCCCCGGGCTTTAGAGGCAGCCTTTCTGGCAGCTTCCATTTCGTCGGGATCATCTGCCTGTCCTTTTAATACCACTGTTCCATTGCCCCCGGTGAGTTCAGCACCAATATGCCTGATATTAACGTCTGGACTTAATTCCAGCTCTTCTTGCACTTCCATAGCTACGTTTTTGTCCGTAATCGCCCCGTCAGTACTTATGGATATCGCATTGACCACTCCTTTTATCCCGGGCACCTGCTGAACCAATTCTTCCGCCCGTTCTTTTTCCTGGAGCGTGTCAACTACCCCTTGAAGCTGCACTTCTCCCTGGACAACATCTGCTTTCAGGCCGTAACCCCGTAAATCTTTGTCCTTTTCCAGCAAGGACTGCACCTGCTGTTGCAACTCATTACTGATATTCCTATCAGACATCAGTATTCTCCTTTATGACCAAATTTAATTTTAGTATTTCCCAATGGCCATAGAGAATACTGATTCGTAAAGCTAAGCGCGTTAAACCTGCAGGAACATTTACAGGAACATTTACAGCAAGAATGCCCCCCTGATAACAGTTTTGTTGTCAACTGACAATCAGTTTATCCTGACCTAGAATATGTCTATCAATCCAATTGACTACAAAGTCTAATACCCCGAGCAGGTACTTATCCTGGTTATCTTCAATTTGATTTAGGTCAACGTTATTCACCTTTTCTATAAAATCGTCATGATAAACTTTATGGGATAAAAACTTCTGATATCCAATACTCTTCATGTATTCTTCTTCTGTTTGGAAATGATATATGGTATAGTCTTTCAGTTCTGCTATTATTTCTGTAATCTTGTCGTATTTATCTAACCGCACCTCATTTTTTAATAGTTCATAGGCCCGGTTAGCGATCTCAAATAATTTTTGGTGCTGTTCATCAATAGTCGGTACGCCTAACCGATACTCTTCTTTCCATTTAATCATAAAAAAGATGCAACCCCTTACCTGTAATTTAGAGTATATCTTTGATAAGCATATGGCAAATCCTACTATTTGCAAAAGGTCCTAGATCTTGCCCCTCTTGAAGACGCATCTGCAACCTTACCCCCACAACTTATTTGCAAAGGTCTTATAAAAACAGCGAACATATGTCATCCTGAGCGTTAGCGGAGGATTTTACTTCTCAGCGTCGGAAGGATCCTTCGCTTATAAGGAAACTTTTTGAATAATTTAAATAATCAAAAAAACTGATTTATCGCTATCAGAATCGGGTCATAAACCGGGGAAAACGGAGGAGCATAAGCCAGATCCAAATCTTTTAATTGCTCAAGCTTAGCCCCGAGTGTCAGGGCCGCGGCAAAAACGTCAATCCTTTTGCCAGCCCCAGTATAGCCGACAATTTGCGCTCCCAAAAGACGCCCGCTGGGTTTTTCGGCGATTACTTTGAGGTGGATGTTGGCTGCTCCCGGGTAATAACCCGCCCGAGTTTTGCTCCGTATGGTTTTTGTGGAATAACTAATGTTTTTCAATAGACATTCCCGCTCGGTTAGACCGGTTCGGGCGATTTCCAGTTCCAGCACTTTGGCAATTCCCGTGCCGACCACCCCTTTAAACACAGCGTTGCCCCCGGCCGCGTTTTCTCCGGCGGTTCGCCCCTGCTTATTGGCCGTGGTCCCCAGCGGAATATAAACCTCTTCCCCGGTGACCAGGTGGGTGGCGACCGCACAATCCCCGGCCGCATAAATCCCATGGACACTGGTGGCCATCCGATTGTTCACCCGAATTGCCTGCCGCACCCCCAATTCGATCCCGGCTGCCTGGGCCAGGCGGGTGTTAGGGATTACTCCAGTGGCCAGGATTACCAGCTCAGCAGCCAGTTCACGGCGGTCGGTTAACACCCGCCGGACCGGTGAAAAACCGATATCTCCCATTTCTTGAGGCCTGGTCAAAGAAGCATCGGCCGCTTTACCCTGAACCAAAGCCGCTTTACCCTGAACCAGATCAACAGCCGTTTTGCCCTGAACCAGATCAACAGCCGCATTACCCGGACCGGCATCTAGAGTTGTCCGCAACTGGTCGCCTGCTGCCCGGTTATCATTCGCCGCCACCTCCTCGCCGACCAGAGCGAGTACTTTTTCCTGAGTAAAAACCTGAATCCCTCTGTCAATCAGATACTGTTGGACAAGGGCTGCCATATCTTCATCCATGTTCGGGACAATCTGCGGCGCCATCTCAACGACCGTGACGGATAGGCCATGCCGGTGAAGCGTCTCTACCATTTCCAGGCCGATATATCCGCCGCCTACAATAACCCCGGACCGGGGTTTTTTCTCTTCTATATATCGCCGAATGGCCATGCCATCTTCAACATTCCGGAGCTTAAATACCCCTGGCCGCGCCCGGCCGGGCACCGGCGGGATCAAGGCTGAAGCCCCGGTGGCGATGACCAGACTGTCATAGGATACCTCGGTTTGTTCACCGGTCTCCAGACTCACCACCTGAATTGTCTGGGACGCCGGGTTAAGCTTATCGACCCGGTGACGCGGATACACCTTGATCTGCTGAGCGGCAAACTGTTCTATGGTTCGGGCAATCAGTCGGCTTTCCTGCTCAATCTCCCCCGAAATATAGTATGGTAAGCCACAGGCCCCGTAAGAGATGTGTTTTTCCTCGGTATAAACGATTATTTCAAGTTCAGGATTGGTTCGCCGAGCCTTAGCCGCGGCACTCATCCCGGCGGCTACTCCGCCAATCACCACCAATCGGGCCATTTTCCCACCCCCGCCTTGCAGATTTTTTACATTTCATTTATTGCATTTCATTTATTACAGTTCAGAAAGTATAAGTGAACTTTCTGATTAAAACCTTTGCAATTTTCTAATTGTAACTTTTTGATTAAAACTTTACTTAGTATAACATTGTTATAATATTCTGGATTATAACTTTCTGAATTGTGACTTTCCGAATAATTTTCTGATTATAGATATGACTTTCTGATAAGCAAGTAAATAAACAGTAAGGACAACGAGGGCTTCCACCTGCGCTAAAGGCCTGGCGTAAATGCAGCTCACAACATGAAAAATGCGGCTACATCATCTTCCGTCTGAGCCAAAGGCTGGCGTAAGCCAAATTTTCCTAATTAACTTGAGATTAACTTGAGGTTAGAATCATTAAATATTCGCGAACTTCGAGTAGAGTTCCTTCTTATATCCAGGGCCAAGAAAAATTTTGTTAGTTAACTTGTGCAGTTCCGCTGAAACGTAAGACTGTAAATAAAGATTCTGCTCCACCTTAAGTTATAAATAAAGCAACCCCTCTCTTATAGAGGCAGGGGTTTTTTAATTTGGATTAAATTTAAGAAACTACATATTGGCGTTTTCAATCTACTAGTTAATTAACACCATTTATTTATTTTTTATCAAATTTGTATTGACATCACCTATAATCAATGGTAAATTAGAAGCAATTAAAAACAATCTATGCATAACTGTTGCATCATCTGGCATAAGATTAAACGTTTTCTCATTCTTAACTTCCCCCATCCTTCAGGAGGTGATTGCATTGACCGACCGAATTGTACCTAAGACCTACGACTTAAGAGGGTTTCCGGGCTTTTCCCACCGTCAATTGTCCGAGCACTACACGCTGTATGTGGGCTATGTAAACAAGCTCAACGAAATTCACGAATTACTTAAAGATGTTGACTACTCTAAAGCCAATCAGACCTACAGTGATTTACGCTCTCTAAAAATTGGCGAAAATTTTGCTTTAAATGGGATCAAGCTGCATGAAGCCTATTTCGAAAACTTATCTCCCGGCCAGCAAATTTCCGGGAGAATCGAGCAAACTATTAACGCCACGTTTGGCTCTTATGAAAACTTCCACACTCAATTCAGCGCTTGTGGCCTGGCAGCTCGGGGCTGGGTCCTGCTCAGCTTGAACCTAGACTGGGGAAATGTAGTGATTAATTGTTTAGATGCTCACGATGTCGGTTATTATGTTAACACCTATCCGCTTCTAGTCATGGATGTCTACGAACACGCTTACATGATTGATTATGGCATAAAACGAGCCGACTACATTTCAGCCTTTATGCAAAACATTGCCTGGGAGGTGGTAAACCGGCGACTGGAACAAGTGCTATCCATGTTAAAGAGATAAAAAATTTGAGTTTCCCGCTAACAGTTTAGCTTCAGTAATGAATCTCTGGCCAAATCTCTTACTAAATCTATGCCCGCTGATTCAACGAGGATTTTTGCTGAAAACACCATCGCTCCGTTTCAAAGCGTAGATGTTGAAGAGATTGATTGCCGTGAAATCATATTTTGTTCAACCATCAGATCAAATCCATAGACAAATATTTATTTAGCTGATTTAAGCTAATCCTAATATCTAAACCAATTCTATATCAAAATTCAATATCAGTATCAATTGTTGAAGGAGGAGTCATCATGGATCTAAAAGGAACAAAAACGGAAAAAAACTTGCTGGAAGCTTTTGCTGGGGAATCTCAAGCCCGAAACAAGTACACCTACTTTGCCAGCGTAGCCAAAAAAGAAGGCTATGAACAAATCGCCGCGATCTTCCTAGAAACCGCAGATAACGAGAAAGAACACGCTAAGCGGGCTCTCCGGTACCTGCAAGGGATAGGGAATACTGCCGAGAACCTTAAAGCAGCGGCTAGTGGTGAAAACTACGAATGGACAGATATGTACAAACGCTTTGCCGCAGAAGCCAGGGAGGAAGGTTTTGAAGAAATTGCCCGCTTTTTTGAAGCAACCGGGGCAGTGGAAGCGGAACACGAAAAAAGATTTCTCGCCCTCCTTAAAAACCTGGAAGAAGGAAAGGTCTTTAAAAAGGATCAGCCGGTCAGATGGCGTTGCCGCAACTGCGGTTACATCCATGAAGGCACCGAGGCTCCAGAGGTTTGCCCGGCCTGTGTCCATCCCCGAGCCTTTTATGAAGTGGCTGCAGAGAACTACTAGGGAGAACTGCTAGCTAGACAGCATCTTAGCTATTGTGTTTGCTTCATCTACGCAGAGAATTACTAGAGAAAACTGCTAGGGTGAGCTAAAAGAAAGAACTGCTAAGGGAATTACTAAGGAAAACTGCAAGGGAGAACTGCTAAAGAGAATTATTGGAATAAATACTTTAAATACTTTGGCCACCGCAACTGAATCTTTCGTGAAGCCTCTCCCGCCTACGCTTCGCTAAGAGGCGGGAGCTTCCTGATTCATAGATCAGAATTACCCTTCTCGGAACCAATCGAGAAGGGTTTTACTTTTCAACGACACCAAGGCAAGCTTAATTAAACGACTTTGTCCGCATAATTTCAATGAAAGTTTTGATAATATCCGTATCAGTAATGATTCCGACCAGCTTGTCCCCGTCTAATACCGGCAAAGCGGAAATTTTACGATTTTTAAAGATAGTTGCAGCACTGATCAGATCGTCGTCCGGGTGAACCGTAATAATATTCTGGGTCATTATCCAGGATACCGGTGTTTCCGGATAGCACCCCGGTCGGTGTAAGGCTTTTTCAATATCATTCTTGACGATCATACCCACCAGGACACCATTATCAAGAACGGGCAATCTATTGATAAATCTCTGTTTCATAAGGTCCAGGGCCTCTTTCAGGGAATTATCCGGTCTCACTGTAACGACATTGCGAGTCATTTTATCCTTAACTTTCATGTTCTCCCCCTCTTTCAATCATTTTTGAAACTAATAATTAATTCTCTTAATTAACATCGAATACTTGGCCCAAAAACTTAATTTAAATTGTATTTCGATTCTTACAAGCAAACAAAAAGGTTACGGTCGATTTATGGTACCTGATCAAAACCATACCCCTTGACTTAATTATTTTTCTAAAATAAGTTATAATTAAGTCTACCAGTTAATTTCCAAACTGCACATTTATTTCCGCTGAATAAATCAAACAACCGATTTCTTTTTCACGGTCTGAAAAATAGAAATAGTCAGGACTATTGTTCCAAGGACTTCGAATCAAACGTTAGATTTTGGAGACCATATTATTCGAGATACGCCTAAGACTTAATCAGTAAGGGAGTTGAGACTTTTGAAGCGAAATTGTTTGGTCGCGGGACTGGCCAGCTTAATTATCTGTCTGGTAATGCTCGTGGGTTGTGCAAACGCCCCTCCACCAACGGTCCCTAATCCAACACCGGAACCAAATCAGCAACAAGGTTCACCAACAGATGGCCAACCGGCAAATCCTACTCAACAAGAACAGCCAAGTAATAACCTAAGTGCTTATTTCCCGCTGGCTCAGGGTAATACTTGGCAGTATTTAGGAGAAGGAAATGAATATGCCGGCTTTAAGCGCACTGTTCTCTACACTAAAGAAAACCTCGCTCAAGTACAAGAAAACAATGGCGGAACCATAATCGTTTCGGTTTTTCGGACAACCGATGAATCAATCACTCGAATTTATTTTCAAGGAGAAGTTTACGACAACACTAACTTCCTGGATAAGCAACCAAATGATAATACGATTATTTTAAAAGCCCCGGTTCAAGTGGGAACAACCTGGAAAAACAAAAATGAAACGCGCGAGATCGTAGACACCAACGCCGCAGTGAGCACCCCGGCCGGGGAATTTAAAAACTGTCTCAAAGTCAAACTAACCTATCCAGAATCCACGATTTATGAGTATTACCAAGCCGGGGTCGGACTGGTCAAACGAGAGTTTGTATCAGAGGGAATTGAGGTCACCTCTACTCTAGAAAGCTGGCAGCCGGGAGACGGTTCTTCTGCTTCCAGTTAAACTATTTGAGAGTCGGGAAGCGGTTCTTCCACTTCTGCGTAAGCTGTCTGAAAGCTGGAGGTGGATCTTCCGCTTCTCTTTCGAACTATCTGTGACCATAAATCTAGTCATCGGGTGAGTAAAGAATTTTATATAGGTTCTTATAGATAATGAATTATGGATATTGAGACTTAATTGTATGAATCTTGATTTCAAGGGGGAATGCAATATGTCCAATATGCCTACGGATTTAATAATGTCGTTGATAAAAGAAAGAAAAAGTGTTCGTAGGTTTAAACCTGATCCGGTATCACCGGAAATCATAAAAACATTGCTTGAGGCAGCCTGCCAAGCACCAAATGCGGGCAATTTACAGCCCTGGTACTTTATCGTCGTTAACAATCTTGAGATCCGGCAGCAACTAGTTAGGGCAGCCCTTAACCAAACCTTCCTGGCCGAAGCCCCGGTTAATATTGTTGTCTGTGCTGAACCAAACCGCTCCGCTGCTAGGTACGGCCAACGTGGCCGAGATCTCTATTGTATTCAGGACACCGCAGCTGCTGTCGAGAATATCCTGCTCACTGCTACAGCCTATGGGCTTGGCAGTTGTTGGGTTGGGGCATTCAATGAACAAGAGGTAGCCCAAATATTAAAGTTAAAACCCGAATACCGCCCGGTAGCAATTATCCCTATAGGGTATCCCGCCCGAGAGACAAAAAAGGTCGCCCGGCGACCACTGGAAGAAGTTATGCAAGTGATTGATTGATAACCGTAAGCATTAATCTGATCAAAAAGCTAGGCTGAAGTACGTGTGATAGTGAGAATCGACAATATATAAACCAAAGCATCAGATTAAAGTTCCGGACTCACCAATTCATATCTGACCTTCTCAGTTGAGTATTGATGATATTTAAGATGCTTATCTCGTTGAAGCCTGCCTATTAGGATATAGGTGGGAATACCCTGATCGGCACAAATTTTTTTGATGCTAGGCAAAGAAAAATCTCTTTTTCGCACAAAACTATTATACTCCGCCGTATCGATTAAAGTATTTGCGGCAAATTTGTCTGCCCTATCCTCCAACTCACCTTTTGCAAAATCGTAGTCAATCAATTTATCCTCAATATCCCCGTTTATGATGTGCCCAATTTCATGAAAAAATGTAAACCAAAAAATATCTGCAAATTTACGTCTCGTAGTCATAAGCAAATTTAAGGTACCGTCATCGTTCTTTTTAATCACCCCTTGAACAGGAGCACCTCTAAAATGTTTGACAATGGAAAATTTAATTCCACACTCGGACAAATACTCTTTTAGGCGGGGTTGAATAACAGCCACATCTTCAAACATCAGATCTTTTATCCGAGGAATTTTATCTTTTAATTTATCGATATCCAATCCCTGTTCAATTTGCTGATCCTTTACTATCAAGTCGCACATCCTCAACCACGTAAATAAAACATACGGATCCACCTTGGTGGTTTTAGCTAAACGATAGGCACCCGCTTGGGAAACCTCTGGTATACGTATTAAGCTACTGACATTTAATAGTTTCCTTAATTGTATGACAATTATTGGTCCGTATGCTTCCTTTTCTAAGAAACCTATTTGTTTTAGGTGTGTTATAATACTGTTTAACCTATTAAGAATCTCCAGTTCCTCGCCAGAAATTTCGTTGATTTCTTCAAAATCCGCCAGTTCTTTATCGTAATTAGCTTGCAGATTAATCCAAAAACTAGCGTCGATGTCTAATGCATATTCCAATTTTTTGGCAAAACTAACTGATATAGCTTTTTGACAGTTAACCACACTGCTGATATACGATTCTGTCACACCAGTTCTTGCAGCTAATTCTCTTTGACTCATGCCCCGATCTTCAAGAATTTCTTTTAAAGTTTCTCCTGGGTGAATGATAAAATCACGGGATAAGCCATTCTTGTTTTTGACCATGATAATCCATCACCCCCTCTATGATTACTGAATCACATTTCGTTAAAGAAGTAGGATCTAAACTTTCCGCATCCGGCCTAACAATAAGTCTAATATTACCGGTAATGCTAATCCCATAACAGCCTTTAAGATTTCCGTATAATGGATGAGGTTTCCCAAGCCCAGTGCTAAGATATATGCTAAAATTAGGCGCAGCTTTTAATTGATCACACCGCTTCTTAATAGCCCTGTTCAAATCTTTCCCTTTTTCCTTATTCATTAAAGCAAAATTACTAAAGTATTTTTCCGCTGATGGTTTTTCATATTTTAGCTTCACTCCCTGTATCGCCACCAAACTTTACCATTTGGTTAACTTAACTTATTGGTTAATTCAATTATAGCACCGCTGCTCATTTTTTCAAGGAAAATTTAAAAATAAAGGTTTTCAATACCGGACCCCTTTAGTATGTTTAAATGTCTGTTATTCTTCTTCACTGCCCTCATCCATATAAACTCCTTCTTCAGTCGCCG
>JAAZDI010000263.1 GCA_012512295.1 Syntrophomonadaceae bacterium | reverse complement strand
GCCAAACACTCCATATTCCCCAAGCTCTTTATTCATTCGGGGAACAACCCGAAGCATATCCCTTTGGGACAGATGGAACCAACCAAGTACCCAGATATGGGAATGTTCATCCAACCGCAGTAAGCCCTCTGCATATTCGGGGAATACCTCGATCGTAGATTGCATGACCGATACTCTGGGTTGGGCAGGATCAATATAATCATTGTGCACCCGGCCAATTGGAGTTAGCTTGATCGACTCTGTCATTGTTTTTATCACTCCTTACTTGCTTCTAACATTAGAAGCATATCAAGTAATCGTTTGCATCGTCGGCAAGTACCAGATTAAAATTGTAATAATTTGCGCAGTGTGTTTTGACTTAATCTGCTTTCTCATTATGAAATCGTTCAACTTCGCTGAAAATAGAGGCTGCAGATGAAGACTCTACCCACCAGCCTGATTCAGATAAACAATTAAAGCTATGCTAAAAAAAGGCATAGCTTTGTTATGTCTCAGACAAAAAAGCCCTCCTTTCCAAAACGGGAGGCACAAAGGTTTCCCTTTGTACCCATCGGCCTGGTAGCCATATCCTAAGACTTAGGCAACAGGCTCGGTGAGCTGATAATAATATATATTATATAGATACTTAGTTCGATTAAATTCGTCAAAATCCTGCTTTCTTGAAACAAATTTTAAAGGCAACTGGGATCGTGCATTCTGGTTTAATCTAATTTAAACTGACCAAAGCCTTAACAAGTATAGATTGCTAATAAGTGAAACCACAATTGGTGGTAATTTTTTAGCAAATACCGCAACCTTATGGGACAAGTTTAACAACTAGTTCTGTAGTTTTTGCATATACATAAAAACTAACAGGGGGCAGGGTGGACCTGTCCCTTAATCATTTCTTGGAAAGTTGCAGGAATTTACGTTTTCGTGTCGAATAAAGACATCAGGAATCTAGAAAAAGCCATAATTATTATTTTCGCTTTTACAAGTCATGATCTTCACAAATTATAAATAACCTTATTGTAGTAGTTCAATTAATCAAATAACCCAAATTACACATAAGACAATTTTATATCTCCGAGTTCTTTAGCCTAAACCATATTTACAGACCTATTTTTGGCAAGGCTGCTGAACCGAAGGGTGTAGCTGGAAACGGCTGCGCCTCCCGTGTTTGGAAAGGAGAGCAGGATAAAATTTATAGGCTGGTGGGTCAGCTTTGCTTTTCTTTGCAAAGTTGGCCTTTTTTATTCTTACAAATTAATCCCTATGGCCAAGAGGGTAACAAGAAAGGAGGAATTAATTTTAGGTCGTTCTGAAAGATTTCATAAATCACCTTATAAAAAATGTAATTTAGATTTTACAAAAGGAGCTGAAGTATTTTGCGGAAAAAATCGCGTTTATCATTATTTACAGTGATGGTCTTAATCTTGAGTTTAATGCTCAGTGGCTGCGCTCATGAAGCAACGGCACCGAAAGAAGCCACAATCACCGTTACTGATCAGTTAGGCAGAACCGTGACTGTGCCGAAAGATGTTACCAAAATTACGGGGACCCACCATTTTGCCGCCCACATTGCTTTTGCGCTAGGGCAACAGGACAAACTCGTTGATCAGGCAATCTATGGCAATTTAGGCAAAGCAATAAGCTCGGTTGATCCAGTTTACGCTGCTAAACCCTCTATTTCACATGGCATGAACATTAATATGGAAGAATTATTCGCCCTCCAACCCCAGGTGGCTTTTGTTTATGCTTCTTCCGATGCGTCTATGATTGACCAGTTTGAAAGTGTGGGGATCAAGGTGGTAGCGGTAAAAGGCGAGACTTTTGAGGAAGCTTTTGAAGCGGTAAGGTTGATCGCCAAAGTATTAAACTGTCCGGACCGAGGTGAGGAGTATCTTGCCTACTGCCAAAATATTTTAGAATTGGTTAACGAGAGAGTTGGCAGTGTCCCAGAAGATAAAAAGCCACGGATAATGTTTGCCGGTCCCAAGAGTGTCTATACGGTGGCCAGTGGAGATATGCTGACTACTAAATTAATCGAATTAGCCGGCGCCGTAAGTGTCTCAAAAGATATTAAGGGATATTGGACCGAGGTATCTCCTGAACAAGTGGCTACCTGGAATCCTGAGGTCATAATTTTGGGTTCTTCCCTGGATACTTATGGCGACCAACAGGTATATAAAAATCCACACTTCCAAACAGTGAAAGCAGTTCAGGAGAAAAAGGTTTACAGCATGCCATCTAACATTGGCTGGTGGGATTTCCCGGCTCCCAATTGTGTGTTGGGTGTGTTATGGCTAAGCAAAGCTTTCTATCCTGAAAAATTTGCGGACATTGACATGTTAGAGAAAGCCAATGAATTTTATACGAAATGCTATGGCCATTCTTTCACAGAAATGGGTGGAAAACTCTAGTCACGTCAAGGGTTAAATCGGCAAAAACCAACCGGAGGAAATTCTGTGCAAAAAAAAATCTGGATTATCCTGATTGTTGTTTTTATCCTCTCTCTGATCGTGTCCTTGAGCGTAGGGCGTTATGCCATTAGCTTTACTGAGTTAGGCAGTATTCTTTTCGCTAAGTTAGGGATTAAGGGCATATTAGACGCCCCGGTCGAAAATTCAGCGATTGTATTTTGGAATGTTCGTTTGCCCAGGATAATCATGGCTTTTGCGGTAGGATGCGGCATCGCTATTGCCGGGGTTATTTTTCAGGCCCTGTTCCGTAATCCCTTAGCCAGCCCTGATATTTTGGGCGTATCATCCGGTTCAGCTTTTGGCGCTGCCCTGAGTATCGTCTTTATAACTGAAATGGCCATGGGGATTCAGCTATCCGCCTTCTGTTTTGGCGTTTTAGCTGTCTGCATTACTTTTCTCTTGGGAACCCGGAGTTGGGATAAATCTGCGTCAGTCTTAGTAATCTCGGGAATCGTGGTTAGTGCCATTTTCCAGGCAGGGTTATCAATTCTTCAGTATATTTCAGATCCATACACCCAATTAGCGAAAATCATGTTCTGGACCATGGGCAGCTTTCAGACCAGCAGTTGGCCAAAAGTCGAGATCACCCTGCCGATTATTATCATCGGTTCCATTATCCTGGGCGTTTTCAGTTGGCGCTTAAACATTATGACCCAGGATGAAAAAGAGATTTTATCTTTAGGGGTTAACATTAAGAGATGGCGTCTCTTTTACTTAGGGATAAGCACCTTGATTGTCGCTTCCGCCGTGGCAACCGTCGGCGAAATAAGATGGGTCGGCCTGATCATGCCTCACATCGCTCGTTTTTTGGTCGGTACTGAACATAAAAGACTGATTCCGACGGCCGCGTTTTTAGGAGGCAGTTTTATGCTGTTGATGGATACTTTTGCCCGAACAGTGACCGCCTCGGAAATCCCGATTAGTATTATTACCTCGCTCTTCGGCGCACCATTTTTGGGCTATCTGATTCTAAGCAGAAAGGGCGGTGCAGCAAAAAGTGGCTATTGAAATAACCGGCCTTACTGCTGGATATGGCCGGGAACCTGTTTTGAAAGAGATTAATACCTGGGTGAGTCAAGGACGAATTTGTGGATTATTGGGGCATAACGGCTCGGGAAAAACAACGTTGATGAACTGTATCAACGCTATTATTAAACCCGATCGTGGCCGGATCACGGTAATGGGCAAGGATGTTAACCGGTTAAGTCGGGTTCAGATAGCTCAACTAATCAGTGTTGTCCCACAAAGCAGCTATTCCGTTTTCGACTTTCCGGTCCTGGATATGGTTCTGATGGGGAGTGTCGCCAGGTTGAAAGCTTGGGCCTCTCCCGGGAAAAGTGAAAGGCAGAAAGCGTATAAAGTAATGGCTGAGGTCGGTATTAGCGAACTGGCCTCAGCCCAGTACAATAAACTGTCAGGCGGCCAACAGCAAATGGTTTTATTAGCCAGAGCCCTTTATCAAGATACTCCGCTAATGCTCCTGGACGAACCCAATTCCCATTTGGATTTTTGTAATCAGCACCGCATGATGGAATTGATGAAGCGAGTGGTGAAGCAACACGGGGTAACTGCCTTGATAACGCTGCATGATCCCAATCTGGCTCTGTATTACTGCGATGAAATCATTATGCTCAAACAGGGGCGAATCGTGATTCAAGGATTAACGGAAAAAATCATGAATGATACCCATCTGAGGCAGGCCCTGGGAGAAAACATCCAGCTAGACGCGACAAGTGCCGGTTTGCCGGTAGTAGTACCACGTAATCTTTGTGATTGCCTGACGCATGAACTAGAGATGCGGGAAAAGGAGATGGTAAGGAGTGCAATGTAATTATTGTGAATGGCGGTGTGAATTAAACGAAGGCAAATTTGGCGTTTGTAAAATGTATTATGGGGAAAATGGACTTGTTAAGGAGCGTTTTCCCAATCGATGGTCAACCTGCAATATTTCCAAGATCGAATCTATCCCTTTCTATCACGCCTATCCGGGCAGCCGCAGTATGGTCATTGGCACCAGTAGCTGTAATTTTGCGTGCCGCTACTGTTCAAATGCCTATGTCGCCAAAGAAGACCCAGCTAAACAGCAGGAAGGCATGTTTGAATTTACCCCGGCAGAACTGGTCAAAATGGCCCAAAAACAAGGCTGTCATAATATCGTCTTCAACGTTAATGAGCCTACCGTCTCACTGCCTTCACTGATTGAAGTGAGTCAAGTTGCTCGTGACATTGGAATGCCTATGGGTTGTTTGACTAATGCCTATATGACGGAAGAGGCCACGGAGATCATCGCCGACATTTTTTCTTTCATCAATATTAGCCTGAAAGGAATGTCTCCAGAGTTTTACCGCGATTATATCGGGATAAAGAACGGAGAACCGGTTTTGCGAAATATCCGGCGTTTAGCCGCGACCAACCATCTTGAGGTTACCGTGCCGGTAATTCAGACCATTAATGATCACGAACTTGACGAAATGGCCACTTTTGTGGCTGAAATTGATCGAGAGATACCTTTTCACGTTTTTCGGCTACTGCCCGAGTATAAAATGAAAAAATTTGAATATCCAAGCATTGATCGGATTAATGATACTTTGCAATTGGTCAGAGAAAAACTGCAATACGTCTATTTTCATAACTTTGTCGGTTCCGATTGGGTCAACACTATTTGCCCGGACTGCGGGACCGAGGTGATTGAGCGATTGAGCCTTGGCTGCGGCGGAGACCGACTGGCTAAGTTTTCGTGTATAGAGAATAAATGTCCAACCTGTGGTCGGGAAATTAAACTGCACGGCCAAAAAATCAATTGGCGCTCCAGGGAGGTGTCTTGATGAGTATCGGCATAATTGACGCTAGGGAATGGCAAAGGGCTGTC
>JAAZDI010000262.1 GCA_012512295.1 Syntrophomonadaceae bacterium | reverse complement strand
CTGTAAGACCGCGTGGGTCGGTCAACACTCTTCGGTTGGCTAACTGCTGTACTCGTTCTCGTTGTCTTCTTAGATATCTAGTCATCGCGAGACCTAAATGATTCTGCAAGGTGCTCAGTCGGGTGGTTAATTCTGTTAATATTGGCACCACTATTTCGGCTGCGGCTGATGGGGTAGCGGCCCGATAATCAGCCACCCAATCTGTAATTGAGTAATCAGTCTCGTGTCCCACAGCGGAAATTACCGGCACTCGCGAGGCAAAAACAGCCCGTGCCACGATCTCAGTATTAAAGGCCCATAGCTCCTCCAGGGAGCCGCCTCCTCGGCCAATGATAATGACCTCGATGTCCGGCCGCTGATTCAACCAAGACAAAGCAGCCGCGATCTCCTGGGGAGCTTCCTGACCTTGAACTGAAGCTGGAGCCAGAACAATCTTCGCTATGGGGCAACGGCGATGAATAATTGTGCGCAAATCCTGGAAAGCAGCCCCGGTCGGAGAAGTAACAATCCCGATCACCTTTGGAAATACTGGTAGAGATCGCTTTCTATCCGGTGCGAATAGTCCTTCTTTCGCTAATTTCTCCTTCAACTGCTGAAAAGCTATCCAGAGCGCGCCAAGGCCATCCGCCTGTAATTCCTCAACATATATTTGCAGGGTCCCATCCCGTTCATACAAAGAAACATAGCCGCGAATAATGACTCTTAGTCCATCCTGCGGTAGAAAAGCAGTTCGGTTAGCCCGGGAACGAAACATTACACAACGTAATGAACTGACAGAATCTTTTAAAGTAAAATACCAATGTCCAGAACGAGGGGCTCGAAAATTAGAAATCTCCCCGCGCAACCATAAATTATTCAAGATTTTGTCCTCTGCCAGTAACCCCTGGATCCTGCCTACTGCTTCGCTGACCGAAAGGATTCTCAGCCCTTGCACTGGTTTTTAGCCGCCTCCACCGTATTTTTCATCAGCATCGCGATTGTCATTGGGCCTACCCCGCCTGGTACCGGCGTAATCCAGGCAGCTACCTGGCTGGCACTGGCCAGATCAACATCTCCCACTACTTTGCCGTTGGGTAAGCGATTAATACCGACATCAATAACCACTGCTCCTGGCTTAACCATTTCTCCAGTAATAAATTGCGGCTGACCGACTGCTGCGACAACTATATCCGCTTGACGAAGTTCAGTTGCTAGATCCTTCGTCCGCGAATGACAAATGGTTACTGTAGCGTTTCGGTGCAGCAGCATGGTTGCAACTGGCTTGCCAACAATGTTGCTGCGACCCACAACCACCGCTTTTTTCCCTTCTATCTCAAGCCCGTAGCGATCCAGCAAGGTCAGGCAACCTAGAGGTGTGCAAGGTTTTACCCCCGCTTCTCCGATTAATAAACGCCCGACATTGTAGGGATGAAAGCAATCGACATCCTTATCAGGATGAATAGCTTCGATGACCTCCTTCTCTCGGAGTGGTTCCGGTAAAGGAAGCTGTACCATAAATCCATGGATGTTAGAATCCCGATTCATCTCGCCAATCACCTGAAGTAACTGCTCCTGCGTCGTACCTACCGGCATTAACCGTAGAACCGAATGCAGCCCAATCTCTTGAGCCGCCTTTTCTTTCATTTTCACGTACATTTGGGAGGCCGGGTCATCCCCGACCATAATAACCGCTATTCCCGGACAGATGCCCCCACGCTTAAGCTCCTCGACCTCAGCCTTTAATTCCATTCTTATTTGAGCTGCTACCGACTTTCCATCGATGATTTTTGCCGTCATTATTATCACTCCTTAAGCAACATGTCTTGTTTAGTTTAATTATCCATAATTTTGTTCAGTCAAAAAGATCAATAGACACTTTTATTTATTTTGGAAAATTTGTTGTAGTTTCCACTCGTCAAAGGCTAATAAAGCAACACCAACCGCGTTGTCAGAACTCAAGTGAGGGGCCGCAAAAAACAGTTTAGCCTGAATAGCTGGATGTTCCAGTCTTTGTTTTAACCGCTGGCGCAAATACTGGTTGGCCATTACCCCGCCAACGAAAAGAATATCCTTAAGGCCGGTATCCCGAATCGCCTGCCGCAGTACTTTCTCTAGAGTTTTCGCGATACAGGCTTCTACAGCCCGAGCAACATTTATCGGCGACCCGCCAGTCTCTATCCAAGATCGGGCTTTAGTTTCTGCTCCCGAGAAGCTAAAATTGCAGCCCTTCACGGCTGAAGGTAGATAAAAAGGAGATTCTTCAGGAATTTGGCTGTTATTGGCCAAAGCCTCCAAAGCCGGACCGGCCGGAAACGGCAAGCCCAGACGAACTCCAACTCGGTCAACCAGTTGACCCGCATGGAGATCAGTCGTGGCGCCTAAAATGTTGATGGCAAACCCTCCAGTTAGGCGATCGACCTTTAAGACTTCAGAAGTTCCCCCAGAAAAATGAACTGCTAAAAAGCTATCAGTGGTCGGCCCACCGGCGGAAAAAAGACCGGCTCGTAAATGACCCTCCT
>JAAZDI010000261.1 GCA_012512295.1 Syntrophomonadaceae bacterium | reverse complement strand
TACTAACCTGCGTTTGAGGATAGCGATCCAAAAGGCCCGGGAAGCCAATATGCCTGCGGACAATATTCAGCGAGGAATTCAACGCGGAACTGGGGAAATCGAAGGAGCAAACTACGAAGAGATTATTTATGAGGGCTATGCGCCCGGCGGAGTAGCGATAATGATGCAGTTGGCGACCGACAACCGCAACCGAACAGCCTCGGAGATCCGGCATGTTTTTTCTCGCTGCGGCGGTAGTTTGGGGGAAACCGGTTGTGTGGCCTGGATGTTTGAGCGCAAAGGGC
Organism: Syntrophomonadaceae bacterium; assembly: GCA_012512295.1. GTDB lineage: Bacteria > Bacillota > Ch66 > Ch66 > Ch109 > JAAZDI01. Next base: position 2,127 of record JAAZDI010000261.1, on the reverse strand, counting down.
TGTTGGTTCTTGATCCGGACCAACCCCAAAAGGACGAGGATGAACTGATGCTTTTAGCCTTAGATGCGGGAGCGGAAGACATTCGAACCGAGGGTGAGACAACCGAGATTATTACCGCACCGGATGATTTTGAGACGGTTAGAGAAACTTTAACTGAAGCCGGTTTAAAATTTATTGAGGCAGAGATTACAATGCTTCCCCAAAACTTAGTGGAAGTAACCGACGTGGAGCAAGCAGCTCAGGTCCTGAAACTGGTTAATATGTTAGAAGAGCATGATGATGTGCAGAATGTTTATGCTAATTATGATATTCCCGAAAGCTTAATGGATCAATTAGAAAGCAATTAATTAATTCTGACCGGTTTATAATCAACCTCCGCTGGAAATAATAGCTACTTGAAGAGCAATCTTCAAATCCAGTGTATTTTGAGGTTGATGCTTATGTACCGTTTCCGGTATATCTTGTTTGGTCTTTTAGCAATCGGAATGATCAGTTGTCTAATTGCTGCCATTTGGTTTGGCTGGGTTTCCCGATGGGGAGGTTGGGCTTTTAAGCCTTCAATGGCGGTGGTTGCTTCCAATTGGAATGACTCCAACGAAAAGGAGAATGCGGTGCCATCACCTAGTGGATTGATCAAGCACCTGACGAATCCACAGCATAATAATTCTGGGATTATTATTACCCCGGTAACCAAGGTCGTGCGAGAGTGCCGGTATAATTTATGTGGTCATCTTGAGGTTGGGGTACCAATAAATGATCCGGCCTTGATCGGATTAGGGATTTCTCAGTTAACAGACCTTTATACAGCGCAGGATGGCTGGGAAGTGATTTTGGCAGGACCGGAAAGGATAACCCTTCGTTTAACCCTCGAACAGCTATGTCCACAGTGCGCAGTTAGGCGGCATCTAGGAGTAGTTGACGGTAAGGTAGCCATTTTTTACGGTCCGGCTGGCCATCGGGGAGGACTCGAAAGATTGACCAATCTGTCACTCTCGGATTTACCGGTTGAGTGGCAGGACCCGATTCGGTTGGGAATGTTGGAATTCGAAGATGCTGAGTCTTTAGCCCAAGCCTTAGACAATCTAGATGAATATCGTTAGATCAAGATGATGGTTACCAGGACGCAACTCCGGCAGTCACTGCCATGAATACAACCATTTTTTCGTTTAGCGTGGTGCGGGCAACGCGTAATAAGTCTGAGCAGCGCGAAAAATTCTTTCGACAATGATTTAAAGACTAGGGGAGCCACTCGGTGAATATTTTAGTGCATATGTGCTGTGGGCCTTGTGCTTCTTACCCAGTGCCGCTTTTACTTGAACAAGGGCATCAGGTGCGAGGCCTTTATTACAATCCGAATATCCATCCGTACCAGGAATATCAGCGTCGGCAAGAGGGAGTTAAGCAACTGGCACAATCCCTGGGAGTAGAGGTTATTTATTTACCAGAATACGATATTGAAAAATACTTTCGAGAAATAGCCTTTCGGGAAGCTCAACGTTGTCGTCTGTGCTATTATCTGCGTTTGAAAAGGGCGGCTCAAATAGCAAAAAAAGGGAAATTCGATGCCTTTACAACAACCTTACTGGTTAGCCCTTTCCAGAAACATGATGTTATTCGAGAAGTAGCCGAACGAATCAGTGAGGAGGTTGGAGTTCCTTTTCATTACCAAGATTTTCGACCTGGTTACCGCGAATCAGTGATTCGTTCCAAGGAAATGGGTTTATATCGGCAACAATACTGCGGGTGCGTTTTTAGTGAGCGGGAACGATTTATGTCCCGGTCGGAATTGCAAAAGCACCATCAGTCTTTGGCGGAAAGGGGACAGGCAGATGGGAGATCTTAATCAGCTTGCTCGGCTGCTCATTTTTTTAGGGTTAGGAGTTGCTGGGCTTGGGCTGCTAATCCTCATTGTTGGAAAAATTTTTCCTTTAGGTCGTCTCCCCGGCGATATATATTATTCCCGAGGAAACTTTTCGGTCTATTTTCCCTTAGCGACCATGCTTATCCTGAGTTTGCTTCTTACAATCGCTGTCAATTTATTTTTCCGCCGTTAACCAGCCAATCACCCTTATTCTTATGGGGATTGGCCTTTTTTATTCTTTGTGTTTATTACTCATAATGCGACCG
>JAAZDI010000260.1 GCA_012512295.1 Syntrophomonadaceae bacterium | reverse complement strand
CAGTCAACCTAATACCCAGCAAACCACCCCGCCAGCCAATGACGATTCGCCAATCAGTTTGTTGGCTAAAGCAAAACAAATCGAAGGAATGTCCTAAGACTATACTTATACAGACAAAAACACTACTATTAATGGAAAATTCTGGGTACAAGACAAGAAAACCAGGATGGAGACTACGGTTGAGGGGCAAACGGTTGTTACTATTTATGACGGGGTAACCATGTATAATTATATGGCCGGGGAGAACATGGCCATTAAGATAACGCCGGATCAAAGCAACCTCAAAGAGACGCCGCTTGATTATACAGAGGATATTGACACTAAGCCAGACAAATATAAGATTGTCGATTCAACAGTTTACGATGGGGTAGCTTGTAAAGTGGTGGTGATTACCACGGCTGACGGTAAGGAAGAGTGTAAAATGTGGGTCCGAGAGGATTATGGCATTCCGATTAGAGTTGAAGCAGATTCTCAAGAAGGAAAAGCCGTTATGGAATACAAGAATTTACAAATAGGGCCGCAACCGGCGGAAAAATTCCAGTTACCGGCTGGTGTTCAAGTGATGGATATGACCGATATGCTAAACCAGTTCCCCAAACAATAGCCTTTAAGATAAGGATTACTGCGAAGAGCCTTCGGGCTCTTTTTATTTGGTCGGACGGGATTATTATCCAGGTATACATTGTTGAAGATCCTTGAAATAGGTCGAAAATCACTATATAATGCAACTTAGAAATCTAATACCTAAAAAATGGGAGGGTATAACAATCAATGAGTGAAAGTGCTTACAATCCCTACAAGAACGCTCAGGCTCAATTTGATAAAGTGGCTAGCATTATTGGGCTTGACGAAGGAACCCGGGAATTTCTGCGTCAACCGATGCGAGAGTATCATTTTACCATTCCGGTACAGATGGAGGATGGGAGTACCAAGATTTTTAACGGTTATCGCATCCAACACAATGATGCCCGGGGGCCAGCCAAGGGGGGCATCCGTTTTCATCCACAAGAAACAATTGATACAATACGAGCTCTGGCAATGTGGATGACTTGGAAGTGTGCAGTTGTGGATATTCCGCTGGGCGGTGGTAAAGGCGGAATTATTTGTGATCCGCGCAGTTTAACAGAGAAAGAGCAGGAAAGACTATGCCGGGGCTATGTTAGAAAAATAGCTAAAGACATGGGACCTTGTCTGGACGTGCCGGCACCGGATGTGATGACCAATGCCAAACATATGCTTTGGATGCTTGATGAGTTTGAGACTATTCACGGCGGGAGATATCCGGGGTTTATTACGGGAAAACCAGTCGGTATGGGCGGTTCTTTGGGCCGGACCGAAGCGACTGGTTTTGGCGTTATTTATACTCTGCGGGAAGCCCTGAAAGCCCTAAACATTAAACCTGAGGATACCACGGCTAGTATTCAGGGTTTTGGTAATGTGGCGCAATACGCTGCGTTGTTGTATCAACAGCTGGGCGGCCGGGTAATCGCAGTTTCTTGTTGGGATTTTGCCGATAATCAATCATATACCTTCCGCAAGAAGGATGGGTTAGATGTAGTCGCCCTCCAGGGGATTGTCGATTCTTTTGGTAGTCTGGATAAGGATAAAGCGCGGGACCTTGGGTGTGAGATACTACCAGGTGAAGACTGGCTTGCCCAGGAGGTCGACATCCTGATTCCGGCCGCCCTGGAGAATCAGATTACTCAAGCCAATGTGAATAAAATCAGCAGTCAGGTTAAGGTGATCGCAGAGGGAGCCAATGGGCCGACAACCCCAGACGTGGATGAAATAATTAAAGAGCGGAACATCTTTATGATTCCTGATTTTCTGGCAAACGCCGGGGGCGTTACCTGCAGTTATTTTGAACAGGTTCAGTCGAATACGAATTTTTATTGGGAAAAGGATGAAGTGTTAGAGAAACTTGACCTTAAGATGACGGCGGCCTTTAAAGCCGTTTGGGAACTGGCGCAGCAGCGGAATCTATATATGCGTGATGCTGCTTATGTTATCTCAATTAACCGCGTTGCCCAGGCCGTAAAAATGCGAGGCTGGGTCTAAATAGGGGTTATAAGGTGGGGTGCTAATGAAAAAGTGGGAATTTTCCGGCGAACACTCATTGGATTTTCTGAAAGAACGGGCGAAAGAGTTGAACTGTCTTTATCAGGTGGATGAAATTCTTGATAATCAGCGGTTATCTTTGCCGGAAATTTTTAACCAGATTGTTCAAGTCATCCCGGCCGGTTGGCAATTCCCGGAGATTTGTCAGGCCAGAATAATCTACGAAAACAGCAGCTATCAGACACCCGGTTTTAGCACCTCACCTCGTTCTCTATCCAGTCCAATTAAAGTTGAGGGTAAGGTTGTCGGGAAAATTGAGGTGGTTTATACCAGTGAGGTTCCTAAAAGAGAGGAAGGTTACTTTTTAGATAAAGAACAGCAGCTGATCCGCACAATCGCTCAGCGCATTGGACAGACTATCTTTGCCCGTCACATGGAGCAGGTGCTTGAAGAATGGAATAATTACAAGCTTGGGATCAATGGCAGCCAAGGTACCAGCAATGAATGGAAGGTCATAATTGATATTCTTCGGCGCACTGATCAGCCGCTCTTAATGCATGTTTGCCGCAAGATGTTAGATCATCTGTATTGGAGTGGAGTCAAAGAAGCCGGCGAAGTCTTGTGGAACTTTGGTTCTAGCACCAAGGAACTCTTGCTGTATGGGGAATTAAATTATCCAATCGAAAAGGTCCCCTTGGGCAATATACCTAGCATCTGCGAAAGAACCTTTACAATTGCTGCTAATCACCTAAGTAACAAGGAAATTTTGATCCGGCTGCAGAAATGGATTCAGGAAAAGCGGATCTATTCACTGATTAAAGCGGTAGATAGTGTTGATGCCCCACTCCGCGAAATAGTTGAGGCGATCAAACGCTACCGGAGTATGACTGGGGAAAACAAGGTTTATTACTCACCCACGGAACACTGGCTTAAAGTCGCCTTGATTCGCCGTTTTCTTTCGGAAAAAACCGATTTTATTGCCCGCGCTAGACAACATATCGAAATTAATGATTTTTACGGGATTGTTAGTCGATTGATTTTCCCTGAAGGCAGCCACGGCAAAATAGGTGGCAAAAGTACTGGCTTGTTCCTAGCCGAGCAAATATTAAAAAAGAATAGTCAAGATTTACCAGAGTTACAGACGGTACAAATTCCCAAGACTTGGTATTTAACGACGGACTGTTTGACCGAATTTCTCTACTATAATAACCTTGAAGAATTAAATGCCCAAAAATATAAGGAATTATATCAGATCCGGATTGATTACCCCAATGTCATTCAGATTATGAAGAACGGTGAGTTTCCCGAGGGGGTAGTTAAGAGTTTATCCATGGCTCTGGATGACTTTGGGAAAACTCCCTTGATTGTCCGCAGTTCTAGTTTGTTGGAGGATCAACTTGGGGCTGCTTTTTCTGGGAAATATAAGAGCCTGTTTCTGGCAAACCAGGGCAGTAAACAACAACGTCTCGAAGCCCTCAAGGATGCAATCGTTGAAGTTTATGCCTCGGTGTATGGCCCGGATTCGATCCAATATCGGGCTGAGCGAGACATGCTGGATTTTCGTGAAGAAATGGGCATCATGATTCAAGAGGTAGTGGGGACGAGAATTGGCCCTTACTACTTACCGCTGTTTTCTGGTGTGGCCTTTAGTCATAACGAATTTCGCTGGTCCCCCAGGATTAAGCGAGAAGATGGATTAATCAGACTGGTAATGGGTTTGGGAACTCGGGCGGTTGACCGCTTAAGTGACGATTTTCCAGTCTTGGTTTCCCCCGGTCAGCCCAAGTTAAGGGTTAATACTGCTCCAGAGGAAATTAAACGCTATTCGCCGAATAAAGTCGACGTCATCAATCTGGAAAAGAACGTTTTTGAAACCATTGAGATCTCATCACTCCTTAAAGAATATGGCCATTTAATCCCCAAAATTGACCAGTTTGTGTCGGTCTATGAACGCGACTATGTGACCAAGAGACTGGCCTTTAACCTTGATTTTAAACGGGATGATCTGGTGGTCACCTTTGATGGTTTGATAACGGATACTCCTTTTATCAAAAAGGTTGGACTAATCCTTAAAGTGTTGAAGGAGCAATTAGGAACCCCAGTTGATATTGAGTTTGCTTGTGATGGTGATCATTTTTACTTACTCCAGTGCCGGCCCCAGAGTTATGGAACCGATCTGTCCCCGGTCCCGATTCCGAAGGATATTGACCACCGGGAGATAATCTTTTCGGCTAATCGTTATATTTCCAATGGGATTATCCCGGACATCACTCATCTGGTTTATGTTGATCCGCAGGGTTATAACAATCTGCAGGAACTGGATGACCTGATAAATGTGGGGAAGGCCGTTGGTCTGCTTAATTCGTTGCTCCCGAAAAAAAGATTTGTGCTGATGGGTCCAGGTCGTTGGGGTAGTCGAGGTGATATCAAGATGGGGGTCCAGGTTACGTATGCGGATATAAACAATACTGCCGCCCTGATCGAGATTGCCCGTAGAAAAGGCAACTATATTCCGGAACTATCCTTTGGCACTCATTTTTTTCAAGATCTAGTAGAAGCTAATATCCGTTATCTGCCGCTTTATCCAGATGATCAAGGGATCATCTTTAATGAACGTTTTTTACGCAGCGCGAAAAATATTTTAGGTCAGCTTTTGCCTGAATATAGCTATCTATCTGAAGTAATTAGGGTAATTGACATCTCGGAAGCCACTCGAGGCAAGGTGCTGCGGGTGGTCATGAATGCGGATCTGGGCGAATCCCTCGGCTACCTGGCTGAACCTTCGGCCGGCGGGACAATTAATCAAAATATCAGTCTTAAACCGGAAAAAGCTCCAGGGTCAAATGATTACCACTTTGACGACCGGTTCTGGCGCTGGCGTTTCTACATGGCGGAACGAATCGCCGAAAGATTGGATTTGGCCCAGTTCGGGGTGAAGGGAATTTACGTTTTCGGTAGTACCAATAACGGTACGGCTGGCCCCGGGAGTGACATTGATCTACTGATTCATTTCCAGGGCTCTCTAGAGCAACGAGAGAAGCTTCTCCAATGGTTGGAGGGTTGGAGCCATTGCCTGAGTGAGCTGAATTACCTGAAAACCGGTTATGCTTCAGACGGACTACTGGATATCCACATTGTCACTGATGAAGATATTGCCAATAAAACCGCTTTTGCGGTAAAAATAGGGGCAATTACTGATCCAGCGCATCCTTTGAAACTCCAATAGCATTTCGCCTGAGGCAGAACAATAAAATCTGCTGACCGAGTTAAGGCACAAGCTTCCCAGGCAGATTGGATAATAAGAAAGGGGTTAACCAGTGGTTGCTGAGTCAAGAAAAAAAGAGATATTTAAGTGCGGTATACTTAGCGATTTGCTTATTGGCAACAATCCCGATATTATGGATTATGTAAATGAAGACGGGCTAACTTATCGTGAATTTATCGATCTAATTGCCGAGATGCAGGAAGAAGGCTTAATCAAGGGAGTTGAGTTTATTGAGATGGGACAAAATAGTCCGCCAGTCTGTATTTTGGAAGGGGTAGAAGTTACGGATTCTGGTGTTAAGTATGTGGAAAAATTCATGGAAGAACTATAACAGGGGGGTAGGTTTTGTTTATTATTGATCGGTTTGAGGAGGGGTGGGCAGTTATTGAAGCCCAGCAGTTGGCTCAGAATACCTTTAATCTGCCCCGGGCCTTAATTCCAGCGGAGGCCAAAGAGGGTGATGTGCTCGATATTATAATAACCATTAACCAGACCGCCACGGCAAGCCGGAAGCAGTATCTTAAGCAGCTGACTAACGAACTTTTCAAGGATTGAGAGAAGAGGCTTCATGATGAAACAGAAAATGCAACAGAGGACAAGATTTGTTGTCTTAACGATCTTATTTATCCTATCATTGATAATCCTTTTTACTGGTCCCGGCTGCGGCCTGTTCCAGAGTGGAAGCCAAGAATATACCACTGCCCCTCCCTCGGAAACCAGCCAGGGGCCACCGGATGCTCAATTATTGGCCGACCAGCTTGAAGTTCACTTTTTAAATGTCGGGCAGGCCGATTCGATTCTGATCCAGTTGCCAAATAGCCAAACGATGCTGATCGATGCCGGCAACAATGCGGACGGGCCAGCCGTTGTATCCTATCTCCGACAGCAAGGCATAAGAAAGATTGACTACCTGATCGGGACCCATCCGCATGAAGACCACATTGGCGGTTTGGATAATGTAATCAAGGATTTGGCAATTGGTCAAGTTTATCTCCCGCAAATAACTAATAATACTAAGACTTTTGAGGATGTTTTACAGGCGATTAACGCAAAATCTTTGACGGTAACTACGGCTAAAGCGGGCGTATCCATTATTGATCAAGAGAATTTAAAAGCGGTCATTTTAGCCCCTGGTGGCACGGCTTATGAGAGTTTAAACGACTGGTCCGTGGTAACCCGGGCTCAGTATGGCGCGACCTCCTTTTTGTTTACCGGCGATGCCGAGGCGCAATCAGAAAGGGAAATGCTTGCTTCGAGTTGGGCAACGTCCTTACTTAAGTCAGACGTGCTGAAGGTCAGCCATCACGGCAGCCATAGTTCGACAACTCAGCCGTTTTTAAATGTGGTCAGCCCTAAATACGCTGTGATTTCAGTGGGAGTGGGCAATGACTATGGCCACCCTCATTCGGAAACCCTTACCAGATTGAACAGGGCGGGGATAGAGGTTTACCGGACCGACCAGGACGGAACACTTATTTTTACCTCCGATGGCGAAAAGATAAGCATTGAAAAATTAGCCGGTCCTCTACAATCGGATTCTGTAGCGAGCGATTCGGCTGCTTCTAAACCGGTGGCTAATAATGCCATGGGGAATACCGAACAGTTTATCGGTAATAAAAACAGTCAGGTTTTTCACCGGTCGACCTGCTCCGGCTTACCGAGTGAAAAAAATCGCGTGCTTTTTGATACGCGGGAGAAAGCCGTGGCGGAGGGATATCGACCTTGTCCATCTTGCCGTCCCTAAGAAACTGCGGGTTTCAGCTTAGCTGATCCAATTTGGTATGCTAATTTAGAAGAATGAGGCTGCGGACTTTTTCCGGAAAAACCCCGCAGCCTCTAACCATGTGTTATAATAATAACCGTAAATCCAAAGGGAGGGTGAGCGTCTGTTGGTGAAGGAGTTAACCGGACCGGAAAAGGGGCCGGAACGATCTTTTGAGATTGTTTTCCACAACCTGGGGCTACGCAGCTGGATCGAATGTTCTTTATGCTCGGATTGTCCTCGGGAGGATGCCAAGGGTTGCTGCTATTACAACCCGACCTACTACCCCACTGATTTTGCCTATCTGCTGGCGAATGCCCCGGAGGCGCTCGAGGTTATTTTTTCCATGCCGCGGATCACCGTTTTAGAAGAATACATGTCAGTCGATCGCCTTGAAGATAAGGATGGCGATTTTCGTTGCCAGTTTCACTCCCTGGAAGGAGGGTGCCGTTGGGCCCCAGAACTAAGGGAATCTGTTTGTCGTTTCTATGTCTGTCCGGGCTGTAGTATCTGGGAGGAAGAAGGAATAGGTATTTGGAAAGAATTTTTTGACCGGCTGGAGGCATATGAAATGGAAGTTAATCGGGCTCTTAGCCAGGAACTCAAAGCCCGAGGCTTGGATATGAAATCAAATCCGGTTGAATATTTTAAGCAGCTAGAGGTAATTTTTAAAGCTGATTGGAGCTTCGAACCGGATTGGTGCAAGGCCTACCCCCGGAAGCAGAAATTCATCCTGAAACGACCAATGCGATATGGGAAGGAGTGGAAATTATAATCGCAGTGAGAAAAAGCAGAAACTAGTGGATTTAATTTCAAGAATTAGCAGGAGATTTTTAGCCCGTGTTGAATAAGAAAGAGGTGTTTGATACAGACAATATCCAGGATAGAATTTTATCTATATTTCTGGGAATATGAAGGATTTATAGAACAACGTGTCGAATATGGTAGAGTTAGAGAAAGGTTTCTCAGAGGAGTAGCATGTGGAATTTGGGAAACACTATTTCTGGGATTCCGTAGATTTGTCCACATATCACACAACCACGGCCGCTAACCGAGAAGATTTTATGGTTAACCCGCGAATCTGATCAGTTAAACTTCAAGGATAAAGCTGACCTCAGTGAGGTTAGGTTATAATTTTCAGGAGGGATGTTAAGTGGCAAACGTTGAAGCCCCAATGGTAGGAAAAATTATTGCGATCAATGTCGAAGTTGGCGCAACTGTTGAAGAAGACGATGAAGTAATGGTTTTGGAATCCATGAAGATGGAAAACCCCATTTTTGCTCCAGAAAGTGGCACTATTAAAGAGATCAACTGCAAAGTTGGCGACGTAGTAAACCAGGGGGATATACTGGCTGTAATCGAATAGTCGCCCTATTATCTTCGAACATGACGGAAGACGGCCGTGTTTGTTGTGCGATATGTGGAGAGGTCCAATAACCAAGTTGTTTCCCGGATGCAGAGAACTAAGTACATAGTTGGAGTATCCCGTGTACATGTATTCCTGTTTTCGGGGATATAGGTTTTGGGGAAAGTTGGGAGGGCCGAAATCCGGTCCTCCTAATTCTTTTATTAACCATTCTTTTATTAACCACCCATGCCCGTTAAGCATAATCACAGATGAAAATAACCCAAACGATAAGGAAGTGTTATTTTAAATAACCCGATTCGCGCCAATAGCCTAAAATATTGACAAGCAGGTTTTATATGGTATATAACATATACTGTGAGGTTTTATGTAAAAAATAAAAAAAGGCTAGCGGGAGGGAGAATAGTTGCCGACCTATGATTACCGATGTGACCAATGTGGCAAAATGCAGATTACGCAAAAAATAACTGAGCCGGCCTTGGAAAGTTGCCCTAATTGCCAGGGGCCAATTAAAAGAATTATCTCCAGAAATGTCGGGATCCTTTTCAAGGGAAGCGGTTTTTATTGTAAGGATCATGCAAATTATACTGGTAAACCTCTTCCTGGCCGAGAAGAGACGTCAGATTTCAGCGATGCCTATGAAAAGGTGGAAGAAAAACCAGTGGAGAGTCCGGCGGCCTCTTCTGAAACGGAAAAAGCATCTGCTTAGATTGAGCAGTTTTAACTTAATTTTACCGGTAGGAATAACCGGAAGAAAATTCAGGGCTAAACCTGTCAAGGAAGCCCTGATTTTGTTATTTTAATTTGTTATTAACTAGAAGAACAATGCCGTTTCGTAACAACCAACGGTGGAAGAACCATTCATTAATCCCCACAGCCAGTGAACTGATCAGGATGCCAAACCAGGAAAGAGTAAGGTCCGGCAGAACATAAAGACTTGCCCAGATTATTAAGCTAGTCAGGAGACTATTGAGAATGCTTGTGTTTCGGTTGCCGGCAAGAGGCAGTACCTTCAGGTCGCTGAGGCTATACAGGACTAGAGTTATGGGGACAGCAATGATAAAAGTCATTTCAACACCATAATTTCCAAAAAGAGGCAGCAATAGGGCTAAAGTGAGCGCGATAAGGAAATATTTTATTAGTAAAGATAAAAGATGATGTCTAATATCTTTTTCCCTCCATTCAGCTGCTGAATTTGCAGCATAATACATAGTCAAGTATTAAAGTCCTGGTTGACTACCAGGACTTTATGGCCTTTTTAGTTTGTTCTTTAATTTATGAACGTTGAGTAAACGATTGAGAATAGGGTTGTTGCGTATATGATTGCTGCATGTAAGGTTGTTGGTGAAACGTCTGCTGCGTATGTGTTGGCTGTTGAGTATACGGTTGTTGAGTATACGGTTGTTGTTGCGAATAGGGTTGATGGCTTAGCTGCTGCTGCATCCGCTGCATTTCCTGAGGGGTCGCCATTTGGACCTGGTACCAGCCTCGTTGGTGCATCGCTTCCCAAATCATCCTCTGATGATCAAAGTTTTTATTGAGAATTTTTATACAATCTTGGCGTAATTGGGGATTAACCGCTTCCAGAATTAGGGTAGTCATCGACATCGTCATGAGTTTGTGTTCATTTAGCATGATTTGGAACAAGTCTCGGTCCGTCAAGCCAATACCGCCGGCATTACCTATCGTAGTTCCGGTGGTTCCTACCGCACCAGTGGTCGCCATAGCTGAATAGTTTGGATTCATATGCTGGGGCATAGATAAACACCTCCTTTATTATTTACATATTTCGCATATTAATATGGCGGGATAATTCCTGATAGTCGTTATGGTGGTCCTGGGCAATTCTCTGGCACAATGCCCGTAGCTGGGGGTCAGAAATCAGGTGAACACAGCTCTGGGCAAAAGTAGCCATACTAGCTTCCAATTTTAAGTTTTCTTCCAGAAGTAAGAGTTCACGATTGGTCAGTTGATTCAAAAATCGCACCTCCTTTTGGTGTTGTAAACTTATATCTTCTCAATGTTAAGTTTTAGCATTTGCCATCTAATTATGCATGTTAGCATGATTTTTTCTTTATAAAGCCAGTTCATCTTTGTCAATAAGACAGATGGTAAAGAGGATATGCTAAAATACTAAGAGTGATTATATTAAGAAGGGAGATCGCCCGGGTGTTATTTTGGGGATTCCTGGTGAGCTTGCTTGGGGCTCTGGGGGGATATTATAAACAGGCCCTTTCTGCTAGCGGCTTGGTTGGAGCGGTGCTCGTGGGGACAGTGATTACGGGCTTTGGGGGATGGGTCTGGTTGGCAATTCTGGCCGCTTTTTTTCTGTCCGCCAGTGCTCTGTCCGGCTATCGACGCCGGGATAAACAGGAAGTTGAGCAGGATTTTGCTAAAACCGGCCGGCGTGATCTAGGACAGGTATTAGCTAATGGCGGAGCTGGCGCGCTGGTGGCATTAATAAACTCACTACTGGGGCCTGACCCTCATTTCTTCGCGCTGTTTATCGGAATTATGGCCACTGTCAACGCTGATACTTGGGCAACTGAATTGGGTGTCCTTAGTCGCGGAGGCACTCGGTCGGTTTTAACTGGACGAAGGGTCGCTCCCGGTACTTCCGGCGGAGTATCTTTAGCCGGGACAGCGGCGGCGGCCGCTGGGGCTGCTTTGATCGGTTTGGTAGCGTTAGGAGGACAGTTGTTAACAACCCCCGTATTACCCATGGGT
>JAAZDI010000259.1 GCA_012512295.1 Syntrophomonadaceae bacterium | reverse complement strand
CCTTAATGCTGGGCTACAGCGGTGTTTATTCCAGTTTTCTCTTGCACACCTACCGGGCGGCCGAGAAATTTACCCTCGATCCCCGGGATATCTTAGTTGAACTGGGAAGGAGGCGAATGGTAGGGGGACAGTAAGATATGATTGTTGATGTAGCTTATCAGTTAGCTAAAAGAAAGGAGGAAATGAAACTGTGAAATTAGTAACCCTTTTAGCAGTGGTTGATGAAAACAAATGTAAAGGGTGTCGTACCTGTGAACGGGTTTGTCCTGTATTGGCTATTAAAGTAGTTAACCGCAAAGCGGTGGTGGATGCCGAACGCTGCCGTGGTTGCGCTAATTGTGAACAGAGATGTCCTGATTACGCAGTAACCATGATCAAGAGGGACAAACCAATTCAGATCGGCGGTGATGTCAGCGAGGTGGACTACAAAGAGGTGGTTGCCTTATGTGCTAAAGCCAAGCTGCATCCGGAACAGACCATTTGCTATTGTGTTGGCACTAAGGCTGACGAAATAGCAGCCGCTATTATCAAGGGAGCCCGGACACCGGAAGAGGTATCCCTGGTTACCGGTGCCCGTACAGGCTGTACGATTGAATGTATTCAGCCAATTTTGCGCTTACTAGAAGCTGCAGGATGCGAGCTGCAACCCCCCAAAGGTGGCTGGCAATGGTACGGACGTACGGTTACGAACTGGGAACTGCCGGAAGAGGTCAAGCAAAAGCATTCCTCGCGAGGCTTTTACTTTGATGAAGACCGAAAAGTTTTTGATGAGTTAGTAGAAAAAGGCCAAAGAGGAGGTGCCGAATAAAATGCGTGCTCCTATTCCACCTATTCCCCCTAAACCGTCCCAATATGGGATTGACCCTTCGCTGGTAAAGACGAGGGCTGCTGAACTACCAGGAATAACCTCAGTGGATTTAAAGGAATTATTCCCAGATCTGCCCGATGTGATCTTCCCCGGTGAAAACGGCCTGGCCAAGGTCAGACAGGCAGCGGAAGAAGCGCTGATGAAAGTGGACATGAGCATGATCAAGCCGGAGCACTCAGTCAATGTTTTGGCTTCCCATCACGGCTTTACTCTCCTGGGTGGTGAGCCTTATGCTGAGCTGTTAAAAGCCATTAAAGATGTCGTCGAAAAAAGGACCGGATGCAAGAATATACGCTTGCGGGCCGGCGTAGGTATGCGTTTCCGGGAAACTGAGGAGTATATCAAACGCTATGGCTTGGACAGCTACTATAACGGCAAAGCTATCGGGGTTGCGCCGGTAGACCAGGGCATCCCCATCGAAACCGAAATTGGTACCCTATATGGCATTAAAAAGATTTATGACGCTGACTGGATTATCCATGCCCATCACAGCGACGTGCGGGAAGTCCATTTCCATCGCCAGGTAGATAAAGCTGTTAAACCTTTTGCAATGTCTTATGCCCGGATCGAATCCAGATCAACCTACCACCAGAACATGGGACCAAGGGCGGCTAACTTTACAGCCCGGGCAATTTTCGACTCTGAGTTTGTACAGAAGAAGTTTGCTTTTGCCGCCTTTTTGAGTATTGCTCCTAATGGAGTTATCGGTGTCGATGTTGATAATGATCTTTATGCTTTGAATGACCGGGTAACATTCACTGGTTGCCAGTATTACGGCAAGATTATGACCCTTTTTGGCGAAATTGACGAGTGTATTGCTGTGCTGGACTTCCCTTGCCCGGTGGTTTATGTTTTCGCAGCCGGAGTTATATATGCTAACTTTGCCGGCGCTAACACTGACCTCTATGACCTGGATATACCATTGCCGCCTTACACATGGTATACGGAAGCTTTTTATGGCAAGGGAAGTAAGCCCCTGCTGTCGAGTATCCCACCTATGAACCCGGCCATAAAAATGTGCGTCCATAACTATGCCTGGACAGGGTATCCTTCTGCCTTCTTCTCTGAGCATATTCCTACTGTAGTTGTGGGGCAGGAACAGGCCGACCTTTTTGACCGCGATCCTTTGAATCTCACTTATATGGACCATGCCACTGTTATTAAAACTACCGAAGCAGCTATGAATTTTGCCTACAAGACCACAGGTACGCGGAAAGTTATTATCTTTGACGGCGCCATGGGAGGTATTAATGTCAGCGAACCTATGGCTGAGCTGTTGATAAATAAAGCCCCCATGGTCAGCGACCGGGTAGATAACGAACTGCTTCCAAAATGGCTGCGGCAGCGGGGCGTAGATATGAGTGTTCTCGGGAAATAGGCCAGATAAGATTAGCTCAGACACCCCTCCGGCGAACGAGCCGGAGGGGCACCTAAATATCGAACTTTTATTTAACACCGTTTGG
>JAAZDI010000258.1 GCA_012512295.1 Syntrophomonadaceae bacterium | reverse complement strand
GGATATAACAGAGATTTTTTTGTATATATCCGACCAGTTGAAGGCACCTAAGGCCGCGCTGGATTTATTGGATGCGTTTGATCATTCGATTTCCCTATTACGTGAGTTCCCATACGCTCATAAGATTTATCGTCCATTGCGGGCTTTGAAGGAAGAGTATCGAATGTTGCCAGTAAAAAACTATGTGGTTTTCTATACTGTTCGAGAGCCGGAGAAAGTGGTTGAAATACATCGGGTTATATATGCAAGGATGGATTTAACAAAGTTTGTCAAATAGCAAGAAACTAAATTGACAGTCCCCATCTAAGTTGTAAGAAAGGGAAGTACCAGAGCAGTATCCCGATTTTTCTTGGGAAGATTTTACGAAGAGGAGGACTGGTGAAAAAATTTAATCAACCAGCATTTCTTTGATAATCTTTTTTACTTTCGCTATCTCCTCCAGGCTCAAATCGCCAATTTTCCGGCGAAGCCGGGTCTTGTCAATCGCGCGTATTTGATCCAAAACAATCCATCCAGCAATCTCATTTACCGATATTTTGACCCGCGTAGGATACCCTTCTCGGCCTGTACTGGTTATTGGAGCAATGATGACCGTTCGTAAATGTTGATTCATCTCAATGGGCGAAATGATCACACATGGTCGAGTCTTATTGATTTCAGCACCTTGAGTTGGATTTAGATCGACCCAGTAAACTGAGTATTGGTCAATGTTTTGAATCATCCCAATCCTCCAGCAATTCGTTGTCGATTTCTTCAGAAATTAACAATGAATCATCTTCCTCTTTATGCATGAGTTTAAATGCTTCGACCCAGCCTTGACGAGGAGTTTTTATTGGCTTGATAATCAGGCAGTTATTCCTTATCTCAAGCTGCACCTTAGATTCGATGCCACATTGTTTTAAGATAGTATGAGGAATCCTTATTCCTTTTGAATTACCGATTTTAATGACATCTAATTCCATTTGCATCCTTCCTCTCGTGATTACTATGTAATTACATTATATTGATGAGACAGGGTTTTTACAAGCGTTTTATGCTATAAAGTCTTGTGTGTTTCCTTCTGAAAATTCGACGGATTGAACTCATTCAGCTTCGCTGAACATTGGGGTTTCAGATGGAGACTCTGCTCTACCTGAAGTTTAAACAAGGTAACCTCCGCTAATCGAAGTGGGAGTCTTTTGCTTCAGATAAAGTTTAACAATGGTGGGTGGAACATGAAACTAATTTGGCAACATCTCACCAGCGGTCTGGTTTATGCTCGCAGTTTTAGACTAATCCCGGCACTCGTGGGTACTGTTATCCCGTTTTTCTGGCAGCTGGTCAATTTGTACGGTACCTTGCCGGCAGTGCTTTTAATAGTTGGCGTATTTCAGATTATTATCGTAAGCATGTCCGCAATAATGTATCCTTTCTTGTTTTGGAAATTGAGATTTTTAGAGGTGTACTGCCTGGCAGCAGTAATCATGCTGGTGGCGATTATTAGCTGGCAGGTTATTAATATTACCGCCAACCGCCGGGCGGGTTTTAAACTGATTAAGCTGCAATTTTCAACCCGTACCGCCTTGCTTTTGCTGGGCCTGCTACTGGGCCATCGTTTAATACCTCTGTCGGTATCGCCCCGGACTGTATTCTGGGATCTGCACTTAAAACCGCACCTGGCCGGACAGCTGAGATCAAGAAGCCGGGAGGAAATAATCGCTGCTATAAGACATGATTATCAACGGGCGGCCAATCTGATGGAAGATGCTATATTCTTCGGTTGTTCCCCCGGTTCGTTTAGGAAACTGCTAATTGCTGCTGGGCTTAAGGAGTCGCAGTTTGTGATGATGAAAACTATTATTCCCACAGAGCATTCAAGAATTTTTGGCTTGAGGCGGCCATTCTTTTTTTATGTTATCTTTGTCCACGACCAGGCGAGTCCTGAATACAAATCTCAACATTTGTAGCATGATCAGTAAGTACATTATGTATCGCCTATATTCTTCAGGTTGCGTATTTGTCGCGATCAGGGAAGTGAAGCAAACCCACATATTACCTGTGACTTTTTGTGTGGAATTTCAGTTGTATATTTAATACAGTTGTTAGAACGGCAGACATTAATGCCAGATTTGAGGACAACTCCTGACGCTTGTCCAAATTATTCCAGAGTCTAGTCAGCTCAGAAACGGGAACTTTTTTTCGGAAGAATTGTCGAATAAAGAAAATCTAAGATTTTGAGAGTTTATTAGGGAGGGCACGTAATGAAACAAATAAATGGCCTTAGAATTGCTGGTAAGCTAACCATGCTGGCTTTAGCTGTGCTGGTGATTGCGGCAGTTTGCCTCACTCCATCGGAGATGACATCGACCATCGCGATGTCTGACATAGGAGTAACGATTGACGGAGAAGCAGTGGTGTTCCAAAGCGGGTATGGTAAGCCTTTCATAGATGCAAATAATAGAACGCTCGTGCCACTCCGCGGGGTGATGGAGTCCTTCGGGGCTACGGTTACCTGGAACAATCCTACCCGCACCGCCATTATCGAAAAAGACGGGGTTACAGTCCAGGTGCCGATTGGACAAGCATATATTTTGGTCAATGGCGTGCGGGTGACAAATGATACCTCGGCCGTGATCAAGGACGACCGGGCGTACTTACCGATTAGGGTTGTTCTCGAAGCCTTTGGGGCTGGCGTTTCCTGGGATGCGGTGAACAGAATTGTGGTGGTCAGAACTGATGGAACGGTTGTAGAAGATCCCACAGATCCTAAGCAAGGTGAGGGTATATCACGCGCTGGAGAGCTTAATGCCATGTGGATTTCCTATCTTGAGTACATGGAAATGCCCAAAGATAAAGCCGGGTTTGAGGCCGCAGTCGATAAAATGCTTGACCAGTGTGTTGATTTAGGGATGAATGCGGTTATTGTTCACGCTCGTTCCCACTGTGATGCCATGTATCCCTCCGAGTATTTTCCGTGGTCGTCTTTTGCCAGCGGACAACAAGGCGTTGACCCAGGTTACGATCCTTTTGCCTACATGATTGCAGCCGCTCACCAGCGAGGGCTGGAATTCCACGCGTGGCTGAATCCTTACCGAGTGACTGGCTACGGCTGCAATTGGGATCAAGTGGCAGTCAGCAATCCAGCCAAGGTTTGGCTTTCGGACAATAATCCTTCCAATGACCGATGGGTGCTCTTCCATAGAGGGGAATACTATCTGAATCCTGCGGTCCCGCAGGTGAGACAAATGATAGTCGATGGAGTACGGGAAATCGTGGCGCAATACGATGTAGACGGGATCCATTTCGATGATTACTTCTATCCTTCGGTTAATGACAATGATTCTTCGCTGTGTTTTGACAAACCGGAATACGATGTTTCAGGCAGCACTCTGAGTATTGCCAATTGGCGTCGCCAGAACGTAAATATGCTGGTTAAGGATGTCTATGCGGCAGTTAAGCAAATTGATGCTAACGTGGAATTCGGAATCAGTCCGGCCGGCAATGTCGATCGTTTGCGCGATAATACTGTCTACTTTGTGGATATTGATACCTGGCTGGCCAGCCCGGGTTATGTGGATTACATCATGCCGCAGCTTTACTGGGGCTTTGAGCGAAGAGATGCGTCGGGCAATATTGCACCCTACGCCTATGAGAACAATTTAAAGACTTGGATTAACCTTGTGGCCAAGGGAAATGCCAAATTATATATTGGTTTGAATATGGCCAACGCCGGGACGAAGGTGACTGATAATAACCCGGTTTCCGAATGGTTGCGTTACGATGATATCATCGCCAGACAGGTATTGACGGCTAGAGCGACAGGAAAAGTTGACGGCTTTGCCTTTTTCAGATATGCAATATTTAATAAGAGTGAAGCGCAGTCGGAAGTTGCCAATTTAGTAGAGGTATTGAAAAAGCCATAGAGTTAAACTTGGCTATTGTTCAATCTTCGATATTTCGATTCTAATCCACGACTTGATAACGTTGGGTGCCGAGATATTGAGGCAATGACTACTCCGCCGGTTGAGGTTGAGAAACCTTAACCGGCGTTCTTTTATTCATAATTTAAATCATACCTATACTAAAAGACACATTGACATTTATCGATGTGTTACCTACAATAACACATATCGAAAGATATGAATATAATTATCAAGTAAGCGTAAAATAATCCCCACCTTGTAGAATAAGGC
>JAAZDI010000257.1 GCA_012512295.1 Syntrophomonadaceae bacterium | reverse complement strand
TCTCCGTACTGTTGCCCTATTTCATACGGAGTTCCTTGGCATTCTATTACATTAAACCTTTTAGCTTCTTTCATCTAAACCTCCATTCCGCCGCTACCGCTGGCGGCACAAATAGTAATGAAAAATGATTGTGTTATTTTTAAGGCTATAACCTCCGATCTTAATCCAACTATCGATCTCTTATCCCCAGCCAATAATCCTGCCAGATCCGGTCAATTATCTGGCCATCTTGTCCAGGATTTAGAAGCAGCAACATCAAGAGACCTTCACGGACACAACGGTAAGAACAGTTAAGGTCCTTAAGCGCGCTCTGGCGGATAATTCCCTGCCGCCTACCTTTGTCAAAGATTGCCGCTATTCTTTTAGAAAACTCTCCCTCAATTTCTGTTAGGTGATTATAGATCCTTTCCTTTAGTTGTGTTGGCGGAAATAGTAGGACTCGGTTCCAAAATGAGGATAGTTCTGGATTCTTGGCAAAATAAATTATATACTCCTTAAATAGAAGAAATAGAGCCGGTTCGACTTCTTCCTTTTCTGCTTTGCATAATAGCCATTCCATCAAATCCCTATATTCATCGACCACTTCATTATAAACTTCAAAAAACAAGGCTTCTTTACTCGGAAAAAAAGCATAAAGGGAAGGCTTTTTGATTCCAACTCTTGAGGCAATTTGGGTCAAGCTGGTGGCCTCGTATCCTTGTAATGCAAAATAAGAAAAAGCCGCCTGCTTGATTCTTTCTTTGGTAGGGGTACTCATTAAGGTCTCCTTATTTTCAATAAAAACACTTAACTAACTACCGGTAGGTAATTCTATAATAATAATATAATTCTCAGGAGTCAATAGGCAAATTAGCGTTAAAGTGTGTTTGTCAAAGACTCCTGCTGCGATGGGGTTACCTTGTTAAAACTTCAGGTGGAGTATAGGCCCCGCCCGAAACCTCAGTGTTCAGCGAAGCTAAATGAGTTCACTCTGTGTTATTGTTACCCTGAAATACTTTGATGAAAAAAGTTGGATAATAGCCTCAGTATCTGATCCTTTTTTGAATGGGTAGACTATTGATATTAACGTTATGAGTAAATTCCATGTTAACCATCCATGCCTGTAGGGCACAATCACCGATGAAAATAGCGGCATATGTCATCCTGAGCGTTAGTGAAGGATCTGACTTCTCAACGTGGAAAGGATTCTTGATTCTTCGCTCGGCTCAGAATGACACGGTATTAATACTACTTTCCTAATTAAATTAAAGAAGGTAAAGGAAAGAGGGCAGCGTAATGAAGGAACCAGTCAACACCTGGACTCATTTTATTACCTTTTTAGCTGGTCTGGTCGGGTTAGTATTTTTGATTATTCTGTCTCGCGGTAATACCTCAAAGTTCATAACCATGATGGTTTTCGGAGTAAGCGTCATAATTTTGTATGGCACTAGTACGATTTATCACTGGGTTAAGACTACCCCGCAAAAAGAACGCGTGTTAAGGAAGCTTGATCATATATCAATATTTTTGTTAATTGCTGGCACCTATACCCCGGTTTTATACTATGGGTTAGATGGTATCTGGAGATGGGCCATGTTATGTTCTATTTGGGCACTATCCTTAATTGGCATTATAATGAAGGTGTTCTTGATCGATATTCACCGGTCAGTTTCGACGGCGTTTTACATCTCACTAGGGTGGTTGGCACTTAT
Organism: Syntrophomonadaceae bacterium; assembly: GCA_012512295.1. Classification (GTDB taxonomy): domain Bacteria; phylum Bacillota; class Ch66; order Ch66; family Ch109; genus JAAZDI01. The sequence goes on along the minus strand of JAAZDI010000257.1, from coordinate 1,355 downwards.
TCCGCTATTTAAACTAGTACAGAACTTGCCAATGGGGGCGATCATCTTAATGTTCCTAGGTGGAGTGGCCTATACAATCGGTGGGGTTATTTATAGCACTAACATCTTTAATTTCTTTCCTAATAAATTCGGCTTCCACGAAATTTTTCATCTGTTTGTTTCACTCGGGTCAGTTTTCCACTATATTATGATGCTATGCTTTGTTCTGCCCATGTAGCTTCTGGGGTCTAATTAGTAACTCGTTCAGCTTCGCTGAGCATTGGGGCTTCAGAATGGTCAGAATGGGGGGTCTTTTGATTCAGACAATACCAAGGGAGATGGAATATTTAATTTTTTGAGGTTTAGAAATATATTTGTTCCGGGGTGGGTTGAGTTGAATAGCTACGAACAAAAAGCCAAACAAGAACTGAGAATATGGCAGCAAAAGATGCTCAAGAAGCCTTCTTTGACCGGCCGGCTGACCAAGAGGCTGCAGACAAAAGCGAATAACCTGATTCCGGAAAAGGTGCATGAAGTGGTTACCGAAGCGAATAAACAGATGGTTAAGGTGGTCTTGTTTGGCTCAAAGTATATTACTCAAAGACCACTGCGTGAGGGTACTTTGGAAGAGCGGGAACGCCTGGTTGGAGAAAAGTTAAACACTTATAAAAAAGCGGCAATCACTAGCGGAGCCGGCACTGGGGCGGGCGGGATTCTGCTGGGTTTAGCGGATTACCCGATCCTCCTGAGCATAAAAATAAAGTTTCTCTTTGATACGGCTGGTTTATATGGGTTTGATGTGCGGGACTATCGGGAAAGAGTCTATATCCTGCATATTTTTCAGTTGGCCTTTTCCAGTGAACAAAGAAGACTGGAGGTGTATCAGCAAATCATAAATTGGGATGACTACGTGCGCGAACTGCCCTCGGATATCAATTCTTTTGATTGGCGAACCTTCCAACAAGAATATAGAGATTATATAGACCTGGCCAAGATGTTGCAGCTTGTCCCGGGCATCGGCGCGATTGTCGGGGCCTATGCCAATTATCGTTTCCTGGATAAATTAGGGGAAACAGCCATTAATGCCAATCGGCTGAGATTTCCCGATCTTCGTTAAGCCTGGTCGTATTTGGGGTGTATCACTTTGTGTAAAAAATAAAATGAAAGAGGGGTCAGGAAAATGAATCTGAAAATCGAATTAATCGAGCAAAAGGCCCAGCCGGTTTTGACTATCAGAACCAGAACATCCTTAGCAGAATTATCCAAAACAATTGGCGAGACTTACGGGGAAATAATGCAATACTTGACTGAGCTCAGGGAACAACCAGCAGATGCTCCTTATACCGCTTATTACAACCTGGATATGAATGATTTAG
>JAAZDI010000256.1 GCA_012512295.1 Syntrophomonadaceae bacterium | reverse complement strand
ATATAGATCATGTAATTAACTTTAACTATTGCCTAAACAATAGAATATAAAATAAAAGAAAATTTATTTTATTATATTATGATGTTTAATTATTATTTCTTTGAATCAGATTTAAAAATTAAATTCTGTTTTTACCTTATAAAGAAGCGAAGCGAAAGGTTTCTTTACTGATCCACTTTGTCAGAATACCCTGAACAGAAACGCCACTACCATAATGCAAGCAATAGTTAGACGAGCTACTACCCCAGCTAAAATTCCTAAAAAAGTGCCCCAACCGCTTAAAACAGCCTCCTGCGCCTTTTTGCCCGCTAATAATTCTCCCAAAATCACTCCTACCAGCGGACCAAGAAATATGCCAATTGGAGGAAAGAAAACAAAACCAACGATGCCACCGACTACAACTCCAATCTTACCCCAAAAGGAAGCTCCATATTTTTGAGCACCAAAGACACCAGCTAAATAATCAGCCACCAAGCTAAGTACTGTCAAGGCCAACATCAGCCCTAAAAAATACATGCCGAGAATTTGAAAATCATTAGCCCAATCATACCCGAACATAGCTAAGAAAATCATTGGAATACCGGGAACTACTGGTAAAACGGTCCCGGCCATTCCCGCCAGCATCACTACTAGAGCTAAAACTGCCTTCCAATCTATTTCGCCCATATTTTCACCTTCCTTTTTTATTAAGATATGCTCTCTTTTAGAAGGGCTTGAGCGGCACATAGCGTCGCAATTCGGGTATGATCAAAACTAAGGCCTCCCTGTAAAAAAGCTATATAAGGCGAACTTAATGGAGCGTCAGCACTGAGTTCCAAAGAGGCTCCTTGGACAAAGGTTCCAGCCGCCATAATAACTTGATGATCATAGCCAGGGAGTTTGTCAAAAACCGGGGTGGCTGTAGAATCGATTGGAGAATACTGTTGTATCACCCGACAGAAACATTCCAAAGCTTCAGGAGTGTTAAGTTTTATCGCTTGTATAATATCTCCCCGAATATCACTTGGTTGGGGCTGAACCTCGTAGCCTAATCTTTGAAACAAACGAGATGCAAATATGGCCCCACGCAAGGCTTGTCCGACTATTTGAGGAGCCATAAATAGACCTTGATAAAACCAGCGGTTGACTCCTAGAGTTGCCCCTACATGCATCCCGATCCCAGGAGCAGTTAAACGTCTAGCAGCTGCCTCAACGCAATCTTGTCGCCCAACTATATAGCCGCCACTAGGAGCTAAGCCTCCGCCCGGATTTTTAATCAGGGATCCCACGGTTAGGTCAGCCCCGACCATGCCCGGCTCCTTCTCTTCAACAAATTCACCGTAACAGTTGTCAACTAATACCAAGGTATTATGATTAATTGATTTAATGGTATCAATCAGCTCTTTAATCTGCCTAATAGTTAAACCGGGTCGCCAAGAGTATCCACTCGATCGTTGAATCAAAGCCATCTTTGTTCTTGGGCCTATTGTGCGACTAACAGCTTCTAGATCCGGTCGACCCATTTTCAAAGGTATTTCACGATAGGTTACCCCTAATTCGCTCAAGGATCCTGGTGGCGGCGGACCCTGACTAATCCCTATTATTTCCGCAAGGGTGTCATAAGGTGCACCAGTTACTGAGATTAATTCATCTCCAGGCCGAAGGTTGCCAAAAAGCGCCACCGCCAGAGCATGAGTGCCGGAAACCATTTGTAAGCGAACTAATCCCGCTTCCGCCCCGAATACCTGGGCAAATATTTGATCTAGCCCTTCTCGTCCAATATCACCATAACCATAACCGGTTGTTTCCTTGAGATGATATTCTGAAATACCTGCCTCCCGAAAGGCTTGGAGTACCCTGAGCTGATTAAAAGTAACGATAAGACGAATTCGGGTTTCTTGAGACTGTATTTCCTCTTCGATCTCTTCAGCCAATTGAATTAGTTTTGGTGACAATTGAAACTCATGATTTAAGACTTGTTGCATTAAACCTTTGAGGCGATCCTCCGGCTTTTCCATAATTAAATCCGATGTGTTAATCATTTCGACTCCAACTTTAATATGACTCACTTTCTTCCTCCAGACTAATTCGGCCAAAACCTAAGTCTTTTTTATTCCTCACAATATTCTTTCACGATAAACGGCTTTAGCTGGGCTAATAACCGAGGCTCTAACCAAGCGGTTATCAGAATTCGATCACTTTGATAATCCTGACTAAAAACTGTTCCCTGCGAATGAATCAAAGATAGGAACCTAGTTTCTGCCAGCGGTATTGCCAAAGCCACCTTAGCTCCAGGACGCGGAAGACTCTGGGCTATTTGCTGAAGCAACTCTGGGATCCCTTGGTCCTTTTTGGCTGAAATTAGCACCGCGGCAGAATCGCCTAGACCAATCCACTCTCTACCATCTCCTGGCAATAAATCAAGTTTATTGTAAACCAAAAGAGTTGCTTTATTATCAGCCCCAATTTCTCGCAAAACTTGTTCAACGGCCTTTTTTTCATTCTCCATTTCTGGACTGCTAAGATCAACCACGTGTAGGATTAAATCAGCCTCTCGTACTTCCTCCAGGGTAGCCCGAAAGGCAGCAACTAAGTGATGCGGTAGTTTTCGAACAAAACCAACTGTATCACTGACCAGCACTAACCGACCATCGGGTAGCTCTACCAATCGACTTAGTGTATCAAGAGTGGAAAACAATTGGTCTTCTACCAGGGTTTCTGTCTTTGACAGTCGATTAAGCAGCGTACTTTTTCCTGCATTTGTGTAACCCACCAAGGCGATAACCGGTAATCCGAGACGTTCTCGTCGCTCACGTTGAAGTTTACGACGTTGTCTAATTTTATCCAGTTCCTGCTCCAAAACCCGAATTCTTCGGCGTATATGACGTCTATCTGTTTCTAGCTTGGTTTCTCCAGGTCCGCGGGTGCCAAGGCCGGCACCCAGTCGAGAAAGATTCATTCCTTGACCAATTAAACGAGGTAAAAGATAACGGAGCTGCGCCAGTTCGACTTGAAGCTTCCCTTCGTTGGTCCGCGCCCGCTGGGCAAAGATATCTAAGATAAGATTAGTCCGATCTAAAACTCGGCAGTTTAGTATTTGTTCCAAGTTTCTCACTTGAACTGGGGTTAACTCATCATTAAAGATAACTAAGTCGGCTTTGAAAACAGCACATCGCTCCCTTAACTCCTCGACCTTGCCTCGACCAATAAAAAAGCTAGGATCGGGCTGTAAACGTTTTTGTAATATTTGATCAACTACCTGGGCACCAGCCGTATCCGCCAGCCTACCCAATTCCTTCAGTAAAACAAGGCCATCCGGATCGTTGGGTGTTTCCAAACCTACCAGAATAACTTTTTCCGTCAATCCCTGGTTTATCTGTTGCGTAAGGCTCTCCCCCATTTCATTGATTGAGCAGATTATACCATACCCGACATGGGTTTACACGTCACCATTTCTGATCTCAATATCCTGTCGTCGTATCAAAACCAAATCCTCTCTGGTTATTTCTTTTTGGTGCACCAACCTCACAGCCTGACGACGAATACTGCGTTCTATTAAGTTGCGGACCAAGCGGGCATTACCGTTGTGTCCCATTCCCACCCTTACATGATGCTCCAAAATTCTTTCTAATTCTGCCCGAGCTTCGACAGATAGGCAGTATTGACGTTGACTCAACATCAGGTTAGCTATCTGCATTAACTCCTCAACTGTATAATCGGGAAAGTCGATTTGAATTGGGAAGCGTGATCGTACTCCTGGATTGGCTTGCATAAACCGATCCATTTCTTCACGATAACCAGCCAGAATGAGAATTAAATTGTCCTTGTGATCCTCCATTGCCTTCACCAGTGCATCTATACTCTCTTTACCAAAGTCCCTATCACCCCCTCGAGCCAATGAGTAAGCTTCATCAATAAACAAGATTCCTCCCAGGGCCCTTTTTACCTGATCGCGGGTTTTTTGGGCCGTGTGGCCAATATATTCTCCCACCAGGTCCGCTCTTTCCACTTCGACTAGATGTCCCTTTTGTAAGACTCCCATCTCTTTAAACAGCCGGCCGATCAGACGAGCGACCGTGGTTTTTCCTGATCCAGGGTTGCCTTTAAAAATAGTATGCAACACTAAAGGATCCGTGGCCAGTTGTTCCCTGGCTCTTTTATGTTGTATTTCTACAAAGGCCTGAAGCTCCCTTACTAGTTTCTTGACCTTATCCAGACCAATTAGGGAGTTTAATTCCCGGTTAATCTCGGCAATTCGACGGGCACGCTCAACCTCATTGTATTTTTGATATCCTCCCCATTCCCCTGATTGGAGGGTGTGACCTCCAATAGACTTAATACTGTTTTGAATTCCTTCAGTAGGATTAATCTGATGACCATTATTAAATTGTCTGTTTGGGCCAACCAGCTTATCCCAAGGTTGAAGAAGATGAACCGCTCCGACTGGAGGAAGTTCGCGTTGATTGTCGTAATAATGATGGTTTTGTTCTGAACCTTTCGTATAACGATATCGAATTTCCATGCTTTCACCACCATTCATATATTCCTGGTGTACCTATTTTACGCTGCCTTCGTTGTAAGTGTTACAAAACTATATGACTACGGAATGACAGCTCACAATTTGAGTAGTAAAACTAGGAATAAGGGTGTGGACAATTGTTGCTAATTCTCGTAGACTAATTATAAATAAATCATAGGAGGGTGGAAATGTGTCAAAAGGTGTATGGATTGCCATAGGGGTTGTAGTTGTTCTAGCTTTGGTACTTATTTCCGGTTATAACAGCTTAGTTGGCCTAAATGAAAACGTTGATGGAAAATGGAGCCAGATAGAAAACCAATTGCAGCGCAGAGCTGATCTTATTCCTAATCTGGTCAACACAGTTAAAGGCTACGCTGCTCATGAACAGGAGATTTTCACCCAACTGGCTGATGCTCGAGCTAAAATGGCTGGAGCAGCGTCGGTCGCCGAAGCAGCGCAAGCGGACCAGGCAATGAATTCAGCCCTTTCTAGACTGTTGGCTGTAGTTGAGAACTACCCAACCCTGAAGGCTGATGCCAACTTTCGACAATTACAAGATGAACTGGCTGGAACAGAGAATCGTTTAGCCACAGCTCGTAAAGATTACAACGATGCAGTACAGAGCTATAATGCCACAATCAAACGATTCCCGACTAACATTTATGCAGGTATCTTTGGCTTCAAGGACCGAGAATATTTTAGAGCCGAGGAAGAAGCCAAGACAGTTCCTAATGTAGATTTCTCGAAGTAAATCTACAGTGTATTGTTAATAGGTTAGTCTGGAGGATAATATGCAAACCAGATTTAAACGCCTTTCCCTGGTTCTTATCTTAATGCTTGGGTTAATTACCTTTTGCCTGGGGACAATTAGTAATGGCTTAAATGCTGCTTCCCCTATCCCAAGCCCCCCGGCTACTTTTTATGTCCTAGATGAGGCCCAGGTTATTAGTTCCCAGGTTGAAGATCTGATAATCAGTGTAAACCAGGACCTGGCCAAAAAAACCAAGGCTCAGATTGTGGTGGTTACCCTAAAGAGTTCTGAGGATAGGCCGCTTGAAGAATTAGGTTTGGGAATTTTACGTGATTGGGGAGTCGGTGATCGGGAACTGAATAACGGTTTGGTAATGCTGGTGATTCCCGAAGAACGAAAATCACGTATTGAAGTAGGCTATGGTCTGGAGGGCGCCCTACCAGACGGCAAGACCGGCCGGATTCAAGATGATTACATGATCCCCTATTTCAAACAGAATGATT
>JAAZDI010000255.1 GCA_012512295.1 Syntrophomonadaceae bacterium | reverse complement strand
TAATTCTCTATAATAATTTATTAATTTATCTTTGCTCAAAGGCAAGCAGGAGGCTTATTCATGGATATTTGGTTTACAGAAAAGCAGACCCCAAATGTGGGGATAACCTGTAAGATTAATAACACCTTAATCGTTGAACAAACCCCCTATCAACACCTGGCAATTATTGACACGGAACAGTTCGGCCGGATGCTGGTCCTGGACGGTATGGTGCAAACCACTATTGTTGATGAGTTTGTTTACCACGAAATGATTGCGCTAGTGGGTTTAAACACTCATCCCAATCCCCGCCGGGTGCTAATCATTGGAGGCGGTGATGGCGGTACCCTGCGGGAAGTGGTCAAGCATCCCAAAGTAGAAAAAGCGACGATGGTCGAAATTGACGCGCGAGTAGTCGAGGCCTCCAAACTCTACCTGCCTGAAATCAGCAGTGCCCTCCACGGCAATCCGCGGGCTGAAGTTTTAATTGAAGACGGCATTCGCTACGTTAAGGAAAATAAAAACACGTTTGACATGATCATTGTTGATTCAACTGAACCAGTAGGTCCGGCAGTAGGTTTATTCAGTGCTGAGTTTTATCAAAGCATATTTGAAGCTCTAAAGGACGACGGGCTGTTTGTCGCCCAGACCGAGTCTCCTTTCTTTAACGCGGATTTAATTCGCCGGGTCTATCGCGACATCGCTGGTATTTATCCGATAGCGAAACTGTTCCTGGCTTATGTCCCAACTTATCCTAGCGGCATGTGGAGCTTTACTATGGGCTCGAAAAAATACGACCCGGAAGCTATTGTCGAAGAAAACTGTCCGGATCTAAAGTCCCGGTACTACACCCCGGCTGTACATAAAGCCGCCTTTAAGCTGCCTCAATTTGTGCAAAACTTGCTCAAAACCGACTAATGGTTTCATGTTTTGAGTTTAAAAAATCATCGGTTGAAGGGAAGCTTGCTTTATGCTTGATAACCGGGTAATCGAACGGAGTTATGGTTTTATGGGCAGTCGGGACCAATACGAAAAGGCAGAGGTGGTCATCCTGGGAGTTCCCCTTGAAGCTACCCTGAGTTTTCGGCCGGGAACCCGTTTTGGCCCCCAGCAGATTCGTCAAGTGTCGGTTGCTTTAGAAGAGTACAGTCTGTACCGAAATCGAGATTTAAATGAGGTCTATTTTTTTGACGCAGGAGACGTGTCTCTACCTTTCGGTAATTTAGACGAAAGCCTTCGGTTAATCGAACAAGCCGCCTCCCAGTTGGTGCTTGACGGTAAAAAACCAATTTTTTTAGGTGGTGAACACCTCGTATCCTATCCTTTAATCAAGGCCCTGGCCAACCATTATCCAGATCTGGTTGTCCTGCACTTTGACGCGCACGCTGACCTGCGACCCGATTACTTGGGGCAGCGACTGTCTCACGCTACGGTGATGCGCCGTGTCTCAGAAATAGTTAAAGGGATAAACATTTATCAATTTGGAATCCGCTCCGGTACGCGAGAAGAGTTCGCTTTTGCCCGGGAAAACACAAACCTTTATCCGGTAGAGGTTCTAGAACCACTAAAAAAGATACTGCCTATGATTAGTGGTCGTCCGATCTATCTCACGCTGGATATTGATGTCGTGGACCCAGCCTATGCCCCAGGCACCGGCACCCCGGAACCAGGCGGATGCAGTTCGCGGGAAATCATGGCTGCCCTACACCTGTTGCAAGGGCAAAATATCGTGGGTATGGATTTGGTAGAAGTGTCACCAGGAAACGATCTCAACGATTTGACCAGTGTATTAGGGGCAAAGCTAATTAGAGAAGCAATGTTAACCTTTTGGTAACGGAAATCAATCGTTGACACCAAGATAAATTTTCGCTATAATATGTCGTGCCGACGATAAACGGCAAGCATCAGGAGCTGTGGTGTAGAGGCCTAACAT
>JAAZDI010000254.1 GCA_012512295.1 Syntrophomonadaceae bacterium | reverse complement strand
ATCCTGGTTAAAGACTGGATTTCGTGATAAAATATAAATATAAAGTTTAATCAAAAGGGGGAGCCATTATTGAATGATTCCATCCAACTGGTCCAATGGATAGTTGAGGCTGCTGGTGAGCAAAAGGCTTTGGACCTGGTAACGTTGGATCTGCGGGGGGTATCTTTGATTGCGGATTATTTTGTTATCTGCAGTGGAAGATCGACCGTTCAGGTTAAGGCTATCGCCGAACATATTGAGAAGTTCTTAGAGAATCAGGGCATCCGGGTTTTGCACCGAGAAGGCAAAAGAGAAGGGCAGTGGCTGCTCTTAGACTATGGCTCGGTAGTGGTTCATGTATTTCGGGAAGAAGAACGCCGTTATTATGGCCTGGAACGTCTGTGGGCTGATGCCAAGTTGGTCGAGGATCTAGAAGAAGCTAAAGAGGATAAAGGGTTGACATTTGTCGGACCGTAACTTATAATAAACTCCGTTGACAAGATAAAGGAGCATTGAATCGGAGTGGCAGACTAGTCGCTGTTACCGGATTTTAAAGTAGGGTATAACCCGGATAGTGGGGCTGTGGCGCAGAGGGAGCGCGCCTCCTTGGCATGGAGGAGGTCACGGGTTCAAGTCCCGTCAGCTCCACCATTTGCTATTCTGTGTATTTTAGGGTGATATTGCAACCTCTCGTCTCTAGAGGATGAGAGGTTTTCGATTTGTTCGATTCAGAAAACAAGAGTAATTGCTAGTAATTAACCAGTTAGTTTGTCGCGGTGTAAGGGCAGGTCTCTATGTTTAGAATTAATATTATAATCACCTGGATTGATTCGCAAAATTTTGGAACAATTATTAAAGGAAATGCCTATGGCTTGCTTTTACTCTTTTAGCATGCTAAGATATTACCAATTTTGGGATTAGACGTTTATGCGGTTAAACAGTACCATTGGACCAAAAAAATAATCGTGCAGTGTTCAAACTTAAGGTTAACGACTAGCGATTACAGCATATTATTATAATTATTATAAGCACAGTATAACAGGAGGTCTGTGGGATGAGGCATTCACCAGAGGTAGCCCGTTACGAACAAATAGCCCTGGACATAGCGGGTCGAATTGTTCGAAAAGAATATAAGGAAGGCGACAAATTGTTTGGACGGTCTACCCTAGCGGGTAAATACAGTGTCTCACCAGAAACTGTCCGTCGGGCAGTAGCCTTATTGCAGACAACCGGGATAGTCGATCCGCAACCCGGACGAGGAATAATTATTCGTTCCCGTCAGGCAGCAGAAGTCTTCCTCCGGGAATTTGAGAGCCGCCGGGTATTGGAAGACTTGCAGGAGCGGATTTCCAATTTGCTGGTCGAAAGGAGAAAGTTGGATCAAATTCTCGAGGAAGAACTTAACCAATTGGTTAACTTTACTTTTAAGAGCAATTCCCGATTACAGCAGATAGAGGAGATCGAAGTAACCGAGGACTCCGCACTAGTGGGGAAAAGCTTGGAATCCCTTCGCTTTCGTTCGATTACCGGGGCTACGGTTTTGGCTATAGAAAGAGGTGGGGAAGAAATCTTTTCACCTGATAGCGAAATACCCATTCAGGCTGGGGACTTTTTGGTTTTCATAGGTACTCCAGAAGCTAAGGAGCGGGTCCGGAAGCTATTTGAGGAACATTCGACAAAAAAAGGCAATAGTAAATCAAATAAATCTTAATAATTATTTATAATTTTTATAAGCGTTTGGTTTTGGACTGTGATTTTGGTAATTATCCAAAAAACAGTCCTTTTTTTATACTGTGGTTGTGCCTAACGGGCAGGGGCGATTAGAAAAACGAGCTGTATTCTCAAATAAGCCTTTATCGCTGTTTTTATTGGACGCCCATCATCTCTAACGGCTGTTCATTTGTTGAAAGGCAAAATATTTTCGGAATAATGATGGGAGGATTTTGTAATTTTTCGGCGTATTTTAAGATATATTTAGTTAGATGCCGACATCCGTGGGTCAGCAATTATTAAGGCTAAAGCTTAAAATAGTTATTTTAAAGCTAGGAGCAATGGCCATGTTTTCGATTGAACGTCGTT
>JAAZDI010000253.1 GCA_012512295.1 Syntrophomonadaceae bacterium | reverse complement strand
CATCAATAAGTCCCCATAAACAACGCCGTTCACTGCCTTCTGGAGCAGTTTGCGGGTTATTTTAAATCCGGGATTGTTTTCGGCTCCATAAAGGTTAGCTGATAAGACCGGAATATTGCCAAATCCTGCATCTTTGAGAGCTTTCCGTAATAAGCTAATATAGTTAGTCGCGCGGCACCCCCCGCCAGTCTGACTGATAACGACAGTGGTCTTATTCAGATCATATTTGCCCGACTGCAGAGCTGCTAAAAGCTGGCCAATAACCACAATCGCCGGGTAGCAAGCGTCATTGTTGACATATTTAACCCCTTCATCTATGGCCTGCTTGTCTACGGTGGGCAGTAATTCAATATTATATCCTTCACTGTTGAAAACAGTTTCTAAAAAATCAAAATGAATCGGGGCCATCTGAGGGCACAGAATAGTATGCTGCTGCCTCATTTCTTTGGTGAAAACAATCCGTTTAAACGCCGAAGACGTCGCTTCTTTAGGCCGACTGACCGGTGCCCGATCTCTAATCACCGCCAGGAGGGAACGCAGTCTAATTTTGGCGGCCCCAAGATTCGCTCCTTCATCAATTTTCAAAGCGGTATAAATCTTCCCGTGCGCATTTAAAATCTCTTGAACCTGATCGGTTGTAATCGCGTCAAGTCCGCAACCAAAGGAATTAAGTTGGACCAGTTCCAAATTAGCCTGGTGACTCACGAAACTCGCCGCCGCATAAAGCCGAGAATGATACATCCATTGGTCAATCACTCGAATCGGGCGTTCAACCTTCCCCAAATGGGCTACGGCGTCTTCAGTCAGCACTGCTACGCCCAGCGAAGTAATAATCTCAGGGATACCATGATTAATCTCCGGGTCTAGGTGGTAAGGTCGACCGGCTAAGACAATACCTTGCTTCCCAGTTTCTTCAAGGTAAGCCAAAATTTCTGCTCCCTTTTGCCGGATGTCTTCCTTGAAACGCAAATCTTCCTGCCAGGCTTTGTTAACAGCGCGCGCCACTTCCTTTTTGGAAATCCGCCAGGCAGAGAGTTCCTGGTGCAGCCGTTTTACTAGCTGCTTTTGATCATTGTAAGGCAAAAAAGGGTTCATTAAGTGCACATCGTTTTCCAAGATCATGTCCATGTTGTTTTTGATTACTTCCGGATAAGAAATAACCATGGGACAATTAAAGTTATTGTTAGCCTCTAACTGCTCTTGACGTTCATGAATAATTGAAGGATACCAAATCGTCTTTACCCCTTGCTGGATCAAGGAAGCAATATGACCGTGCACTAGCTTAGCCGGAAAACAGGCTGTATCTGAAGGAATAGTCTCCGCCCCTAGCTCATAAAGAGCCCGGGAAGACCGAGGAGAAAGCTGCACCCGGAAACCCAGCTCTGTAAAAAACGTAAACCAGAAAGGATAGTTTTCATACATATTCAGGACCATGGGAAGGCCAATAACGCCTCGCGGAGCTTTCTCTTCTGGTAGTGGTTCGTAGCTCAGAAGTCGTTTATATTTATAATCATACAGATTGGGGATAGAACGGTTGCTTTCTTTGCCCAAGCTTTTTTCGCAACGATTACCGGAAATGAATCGGCTGCCGTCCGGGAATCTATTTATGGTAAGTAAACAATTGTTGCCACAGCCGCCACAACGTTTTAATCTGGTTTGAATAGAAAACTGCTCTAGCTGCTCAGAGGATAACAGGGTACTCTGCTGCCCTTTTTGGTGACGATTGCGGGCAATCAGGGCTTTTG
>JAAZDI010000252.1 GCA_012512295.1 Syntrophomonadaceae bacterium | reverse complement strand
TTTAGTGTTACCCGTAATCATCTTGGGATTAACTGTTCACGAATATGCCCACGCGCGGGTTGCTGATTATCTGGGAGATTCCACTTCGGCTTATGCTGGAAGATTGACCCTTAATCCTCTGGCCCATCTTGACCTGATGGGCTTCCTGATGCTCATGTTAGCCGGGTTTGGCTGGGCGAAACCCGTACCGATAAACCCTTTGCGGTTTCAGGGCAATATGCGAACCGGTGTAGCCCTGGTTTCAATAGCTGGTCCCTTGGCTAATCTGTTACTGGCATTTACCGGAGCACTTATTTTTTATTTGAGTTTCCCCGGGGGAGCCTTTATCGGTCAGACTGGCGGGAGCATAGGGGTTCAGATGTTACTAGGTTTGATCCAGATTAATGTGGTCCTGGCTGTCTTCAACCTAATTCCAGTGCCTCCTCTGGATGGATCTAAAATACTAGCCAGCATCCTGCCACCTCAGAGTGGGAACGCTTTTCTGCAGCTCGAAAGATATGGTCCCCTGATTTTAATTGCTCTGATTTTTTTGGGTGTTATTGGCAAGCTTCTTTTGCCCCTGGTAATTTTAGTGCGGGGGATAGTGTTTAACAGTGCTGGTTTGATCGCTGGAGTAGTTCTTAAACTTTTTAGTTAGTAAATAACACGTATGTTGTTGTTTGGGTTATTTTTGTTGGTGGTTATGCCTAACAGGCATGGGCGGTTAGTTAATAATGGTTTTAATATCGTGTCATTCGAGTGAAGCCAAGAATCCTTTTCACGCTGAGCATTAAGATCCTTCGCTAACGCTTAGGTAACGTATAATATTTTATTAGAAAGGTAGATGAACCAATGCAACAAGCTGATGCCCGGAAAAGATCTTTAAGCGGTATGCGTCCTACCGGCAAACTGCATATTGGCCATTTGAGTGTTCTGGAAAACTGGGTGCGAATGCAGGAGCAGTACGAATGTTTTTTCTTTGTCGCCAATTGGCATGCCTTAACCACCGCTTTTGAAGAGACCGAATCGATTCGAGATAGTATTCGGGAAATGGCTTTGGATTGGTTCAGCGTTGGGATAAATCCAGAGAAAAGCACCGTTTTTATTCAATCGGAAGTAAAAGAGCACGCCGAACTTTACCTCTTATTGTCTATGGTTACTCCACTGGGCTGGTTGGAACGTTGTCCGACTTATAAGGATCAAATAATTCAGTTGGGTAGTCAGGGCAAAGATATCTCAACTCATGGATTTCTTGGTTACCCGGTGTTGATGGCTGCCGATATCCTTTTGTATCGGGCGGATTTGGTTCCGGTAGGCGAGGATCAACTGCCGCATCTGGAATTAAGTCGGGAAATTGCTCGCCGGTTTAACTACTTATATCATAAAAAGGTTTTTACTGAACCCCAGGCTTATTTAGCAGAGGTACCTTTGCTGCCCGGTGTAGATGGCCGGAAAATGAGCAAAAGTTATAACAACTATATTTCGATCTCAGCTAGCTCAGAAGAAATCCAGAATAAGGTTAAAATGATGGTTACAGACCCGGCTCGAATTCATAAAACCGACCCGGGACATCCCGAGGTCTGTATCGTCAATACTTATCAAAAACTATATAATGCTCAAGAATACGGACAAATAGCTGAAGACTGCCGTCGTGGTCAGATTGGATGTGTGGCGTGTAAAAAACGCCTGGCGTCAAGACTAGATGCTTACCTCTCCCCGTTTCGAGAGAAACGCCGCAGCCTAGAAAGTCAACCGGGACAAATCGAAGATATCTTGGCCGAAGGAGCCCGAAAGGCGAGGCTTGAGGCAGAAAAAATGATGGGTGGGGTTCGGGAGGCAATGCGAGTGTAGTGAACTATTTGCTCAAACTGGATGGTTTTGAAGGGTCCCTGGAGTTGCTGTTACAGTCTATCCAAAAAGCAGAAGTGGATATTAGCCAGCTAAACGTGTCTGAGATCATCTTTCAGTATCTAGAATCTATTGCCAATCACCCTGAGCTTGATTTAGACCAGACCAGTCATTTTTTGCTATTAGCAGCAACTGTTTTACAGATTAAGACTCAGATGGTGTTGCCGCGTACTATCCCTAAAAGTGAGCAAACCGGAAAAGAAACAGATGAGGTAGAAGATTTGGTAACCCGGCCTGATTCGGAGGGCCGCTTAAATGAGTATCGACGATTTAGGGAACTGGCTGAAACTCTGGGAGAAAGAGAGGCTGTTTGGGGTAAGGTGTATACCCGAACGGCGATGAATGAAGCCCTCATTGAGGGCTTTTCTGCGTCCCTGCCCCCTGGCTCTATTTCGTTGTCTGCTCTATGGGAAGCCCTTAATAAGATATTGGCTGCTCGGGAAGCAACCGAACCGGTTATGGAATTACCAGAGGATCAGGTGACCGTTATTGATCAAATGCAATACATTCTGCAGCGGGCGAGTGAATCAGAAAAACCCCTGACCTTTATTGAGTTATTCTCTGAGATGAGAAGATTAGAAGAGATTATCATCGCTTTCTTGGCTTTGCTGGAACTTGTCCGCTGTCGACAGATCCGAGTTACGCAACACCGAACCTTAGATCCTATTCTGATTGAACTCTGGTCTGAGAACAGTTGAGGTTTGTATTTATCTCGGTCAGCAAACAGGGCCGGGAACGGATGCCAAATGCGATCATTATTTCATTCTCGGCGAGACATATGGTCTGATCTGAAATATAGCAGAGTAATAAGGGGGATGTTCTATTGGTTCTGGCTTTTTTTCAGGAAGAAGGACGGGCAGCTCTAGAAGCTATATTATTTGTGGCTTCTGAACCGCTTTCCCTAGAAACGTTAAGCAACTTAATCGGTTTAAACGAGGAAGATACTCAGGAGTTATTGGACGAGCTACAGACAGTTTATAACGGTGAAAGGCGTGGGTTGCAAATTGTCAAAGTAGCTCAGGGTTATCAGATGTGTACCCGGCCGGAGTATCATCAGTACGTTGAAAGACTCCTTCAACCCTCAAATGGCCGGCTCTCCAAGGCTGCCTTGGAGTGTTTGGCGATTATTGCTTATCGGCAACCAGTTACTCGAGCAGAGATTGAGCAGATTCGGGGGGTTAAGGCGGACCGCGTTATTTCAACCCTGCTCGAACGTCAGCTTATTCAAGAAGTTGGCCGAAAGGAGACAATCGGTCGGCCAATTTTGTATGGGACGACCAACGAATTCCTCCGCGTATTTGGCCTGAACAGCCTGTCTGAACTGCCGCACTTAAATGATTTCCCCTCACTTAAACCAGGATCCTTTGATGATTAAGCCTTTTGCTCATTTCTGCTTTCAATCCAATCTAATTCTAAGCGTTTACAATCATAACCAAAAATAAATACAACCCTAAAAGAGGCTCAAGGACCAAGACCAACTGGGAATACTTAGAGTTAATAATGGGGATTACTAGATTATAACCAAGTTGGTAAAAATGTAAGTTTTAACTTACTTACTAGTGCCATGTTAAAAACGCCTTCAGCTAAATGTCTTCGATATAGATCGCCATGCCGCTAAGGAGCACGATCAGAATATGAACAATCAAGACCGAGTAAAAACACAAGTGTTAATTACGCTCAAACAGTAATAGTAAAGACGAAATTTATTGATGGCACTGGTAAAAGGTGGTACACGGGCATGGACACCGGTTTTATATATCTATCCCTGGGTTTCATGGCCTTTGCCGGATTGGTGTGGTTCTTTCCGCTTGAGTGTCAGGTTACCTATTGGAAGGACTGGAACCAGACTGAGGTAACGGTGAAGATGGGAGTAGTCAAACGGTCGAAACGGCTAGGGTCCAAATCCTTTACCTGGCACTGGATTTCCGAAAAAGAGAAAGTTTCTGCGAAAGAAGATCAAGCGATGACGGCAGTGGATGGGTCAAAAAATGGATCACCGATTGATTTATCGGAAATTCGGTTGATTATGCAGCAAGTTAGTGAGTATACCAAACGGGGAACCGAACTCGTTGGCCGGACTAAAATAAAACAGTTTTATTGGGTAACGGAATTAGGATTAGTTAATCCGATGGAGACTGCTTTAGCGACCGGGGTACTCTGGGGAGTAAAAGGCTGGTTATTAAGTAGTATTAAACGTCGTTTTAAGCAAAACTTTAAATCATATCGGGTTACAGTAATCCCAAACTTTCAACGGCAAGGTTTGCGAACTGAACTATTTTGGCTATTTGAAAGTCAGCTAGGGTATATACTCCTAGTTGCGTTCAAAATGCTTCAGTTTTATTTGATCAAAAGGTACCGGAAGATTAGAGTAGGGATTCGCTTATTTAGACATCGTTAGAGCTTAACTAATACTGATAAAAATACAGTAAAAAATATTTAAGGTATGGAATTGTTTTGCATATTTGAGGGTCGATTGGGTCATATTATGATTGCCAGGATGAAGTTTAACCCGGCTTTTAAATGCTTAAGTAAGAAATCAGCTTGCATAGGCTGACAGCCAGGTTTAATGCAGAGGGGGAAGCTTAAGTGACAAATCATCCTATTGAAACATTGATGAAAACAGCCATGGAAAGTATAAAAGAAATGGTCGATGTAAATACAGTTGTGGGAGATCCAGTTGAAACTCCCGAGGGGACCGTGATTATTCCGGTTTCTCGGGTAGCCTGTGGATTTGCGGCTGGTGGGGGAGAGTACGATACCAGTGGCGATTTACCGGAAGGCCATCTGCCCTTTGGCGGAGGAAGTGGGGCCGGGGTGTCTGTCCAACCGGTTGGCTTTCTGGTTGTTGGGCAAAACCAGGTTCGTTTAATGCCGGTGGATGCGAATAATGCGGTTGATCGTTTAATAGATATGGCCCCCCAAGTTTTAAGCAGCCTGAGGGAAATGTTGACTCAGTGCCGGACCTCAGAAGTCACGAGAGTGACCGAGGTGGAGGCCTGAGCCATGCTTGCTTGAAATATGCTGAACCACTTATGCTCTAAAAACACAACTACCGATGAAAAAAGCGGACATATGTCATCCTGAGCGTTTGAGAAGGATCTTACTTCTCAGCGGGGAAGGATTCTCCGCTCTGCTCAGAATTGACATATTCAGAATTG
>JAAZDI010000251.1 GCA_012512295.1 Syntrophomonadaceae bacterium | reverse complement strand
CTTTTTTCACTGCTTGAATTAATTCTTCCCGGAGTAATTTGTCTGCATTACGAACCGCTTGGTTAAGCTTTTCTTCGGCATATTCCCGAACTGCCAATTCAATCTCCTCGGGAATCTCGTATAACGGCACTTGTCGTTTGGGCTTGCCAATAGCCTTGGCCATTTCTTCTTGAAAAGCAACCAATTCCTTAATAGTCTCGTGGCCAAACATAATGGCATCCAACATAATTTCCTCGGGCACTTCTTTAGCCCCTGCTTCAACCATCATTACCGCATCTTTGGTACCGGCCACGACCAGGTACATCTCGGATTTAGAAATCTGTTCCTGAGTCGGATTAATCACAAACTGACCATCAACTCGACCGACTGCTACACCAGCGATAGGGCCCATAAACGGGATATCTGATAGAGTAAGCGCACAAGAAGCTCCAATCATGGCCGTTACATCTGGTGCATTGTCCTGATCAACCGACATTACGGTAGCGACGATATGAACGTCATTCCGAAATCCTTTGGGGAACAAAGGCCGCAGTGGCCGATCTATCAACCTAGCCGAAAGAATGGCTGCCTCTGAAGGTCTTCCTTCACGTTTTATAAATCCACCGGGAATCTTGACAACGGCGTAGAGTCTGTCATCATAGTCAACTGTCATGGGAAAAAAATCTATTCCTTCTCGAGGTTCAGCAGATGCCGTAGCAGTTACCAGAACCACCGTTTCCCCGTAACGTATCAGAACTGCTCCATTGGCTTGCTTGGCCATTTTTCCCGCTTCAACAATTAGGGGCCGTCCCCCTAAAACTGTGGAAAATGTATCCACGGACATTTTCCTCCTTTACCTTATTCTTTTTTCTAACTGTCATGGAAATTTTATAGCGTTTTTAATATGTAGTATTTCCAGTGATTAGTCAATTTAATTAACCTTAATTCTAACCTTTATGCTATCCCTTTCTACCCAAACAATTAAAAAGAGCGGCTGTCCGCCCTTTTTAGAAGGTTATTGTCTACATAATTTACCGGCGCAACCCAAGTCGGCCAATAAGCGTGCGATATCTCTCAACATCTGTATTCTTCAAATAGTTTAACAAGCCCCGTCTTTGACCAACCATTTTCAAAAGACCTCGCCGTGAATGATGATCCTTGCGATGAATCCTTAGATGATCAGTCAGGCTGTTGATTCGTTGAGTCAAGATCGCTATCTGCACTTCTGGTGACCCGGTATCATTCTCGTGAAGTCTATATGACTCAATCAAGGCCTTTTTTTCTTCGAGACTAAGCGTCATCAGTTAAGTCACCTCCTTCTCTTAAATCGCCAGTGTCCAAGGAAGCCGCCGGAGATTCAGCAACCCTAGATCACGGTTCAGCACCATTGCGAAAATTCTTCCGACTTTACGCCTATTTACCAATTATTGTAATCACTAACCTTCCTCCTGGAATATCCTTGTCCACCAAATCAAATAATCGACCTGATCGGGCGATAAACCCTCGAAAACGAGTAGCTGACGGAATATGACCGGGAATCTCTAGAGCCGCGTTCATTATATCTGACTGTAAAATCCGGTCTTGTCGCAGATCGCGCAACCTTTTTTTGGCATGCTCTGTAATAATAATCCTCACCGGGTATCACCCCCGGTTATTTAAAACGCTCTAACTCGCAACAAGTCGATTTCTTCTTGAGCTATGAGGGAATAAAGAGCGTCTTGAAAGGCCAAAACAGGGGCCGATTCGTTGTCATGCTTAAGATAAAGAGATTCTAGCTCCTTACGCAGCGCCATAAACTCTTCACTCAAACAGATAAGAGCAACTACACTAACTATCCTTTTGAGTTCCTGATGTCGCTCATCCATTACCGGTAAAGTCACCCGTACTCTCCCTCCCCAGGATTCGGAACCTTTACCGAAGTTCATTTTACCATAGGGTACAGGAAATGTAAACCTTATGCCTGGCTAAACTTAGCACTAGCTCTAAGTGTCCTAGCTGCTTCGATGTCCCGTTTAATTTGGGAAACTAGTTCAGTGACACTAGAAAACTTTTTCTCACTCCGTAGTCGATGCAGTAAGGATAATTGCACCCATTCACCATAAATAACCTGGGCAAATTCTAAAATGTGCACCTCGACAGTAGGAGGCAAATCCGGGCCTATAGTTGGTTTAACTCCGATATTAACTACTCCATCATAGAGTTGATCACCAACCTTAACCTGGGCGACATAAACTCCACGCGCTGGGATTAAAACATCTTGGTTAATATCCAGGTTGGCAGTAGGGAAGCCCATTTTTCTCCCCCCTCTTTGGTCTCCCAGAACCACTCTTCCCTCAAGAGATGGCCAGTAACCGAGGTAACTGCGAGCCCGACCAATATCGCCTTCCTCCAGGGCTTGGCGGACGACAGTGCTACTGACAATCGTCTCCTCTAACTTGACCGGGGGAAGCACCTCAACTACAAACCCTAGTTCTTTGCCTAATTTTTGAAGGAGAGAAGGTGTACCGGCACCGCGATGGCCAAAAGTAAAGTTAAAACCGACAAATACCCCTTGACTGCCTAATTGTCGGCATAAAACATCTTGAACAAAAAACTCAGGTGATAGCTTGGCCATTCTGTGGTCAAAAGGCAACATTAATAAGGCATCAACTCCTAGGCGGGAAATTAGTTCGATCTTTCTTTCATTGCTAATTAATAGACGCGGGGCCTTGTCCGGAAATAAAACTTGCAGAGGATGTGGATAAAAAGTACAGACTACTGCTGCTGCCTCAATTTTCCGGGCATAACTAACCATTTGACGAATGAGCCGCTGATGTCCAATATGAACACCATCAAAATTACCGAGAGCAACTACCACCCGACCTAATCTACGGCTGATCTCCTGAGGATCTTTCAGGACTTGCATATGATTCTTCTCCTCACCTTTTATATGCTTCGACCTACCAGAACCTTCTCCGGATGACAATATCGCTTGCCAGAAGAATCTTCTTTAATCCGGCCAACTGCTAAGAACTTTCCTTCCGGGGATAGGATACAACCTAAGGTGTCCAAGCATTTTTCCAAAATACCTGGATCCAAAAAGTCGTCCTGATACAGAGAAGTCCCGTTTATCAAAGATGTTTTAGCCTCCGGACAGATCGTCCACTTCGGCCAATCGGCAAGCCCGACTTGGGGAGGGATCAAGAAGGAGTTATCCCCCTGTCTAAAAAAAGATTCAATCTCCATGGTGGTTAAGGCT
>JAAZDI010000250.1 GCA_012512295.1 Syntrophomonadaceae bacterium | reverse complement strand
TAAGGGTACTGTTATCGGTTTTGGCCGAACCGGGGAGACAATATCCTTTAAGCAATGCATGGCCAGTTCTTCGGTAATGGGCAGTCCATGAACAGTAGCATAAGCAACGACGCGGGTCAGGGCTCCTTCAAGTTCTCTGATATTAGTTTGAATAAGATGAGCAATATAAATATTAACTTCATCCGGTAATTGAAGATTTTCCAATTGCGCTTTTTTACGTAGTATCGCAATCCGGGTCTCGAGATCAGGTGGCTGAATATCGGTGATTAGCCCCCACTCAAAACGTGAACGCAGCCGATCCTCGAGCGTGGAAAGATCTTTAGGCGGACGATCACTTGAAATAACGACCTGTTTATCAGCTTGATGCAGGGCATTGAAGGTATGGAAAAATTCTTCTTGAGTGCGCTCTTTTTCTTTGAGAAATTGAATATCATCTATTAATAGAACGTCAGCGTTGCGATAAGTCATTCTAAATTCGGTGGTTTTGTCATCTTTTATGGCATTAATTAAATCATTCGTAAAGGTTTCCGACGTAACATAAACAACTTTTAAGCCGGTAGATTGGGCTAATATATGATGGCCAATCGCATGCATCAAATGAGTTTTGCCCAGGCCAACACCACCATAAATAAAAAGAGGATTATAGGCTTTAGCCGGTACTTCTGATACAGCCAGGGCGGCGGCATGGGCAAAGCGGTTACTATTGCCGACCACAAAAGTATCGAAGACATATTTCGGATTAAGCGTGGATATTGGTAGTTCTTCTAGCCGCGGTGGGGTCCATTCAATATCAGCATCATTAGATGTAGTTAAACGAAGATTAATTTTTCGGCCAAGTAAAAACTCAATTTTCTCTTGTAATAAGCCAATATACCGGTTTTCAATCCAATCTTTGGCAAAAACATTCGGAACGCTCAAGATAATGGTGTCATCTTGAAAACTAGTTGGATTAATTGATTTAAGCCAGGCATCCAGACTAGGCTGACTCAATTCTTCTTGAGCGAGGATAATAGTTTGTTTCCAAAGGTGGGCAAGATTAGGTTTAAACATTCAACTGAACCTCCCAAAAATAACCAAAAAAAAATAGCCAAAGTATTAAGAAGGAAACCGGGTTTATGTTGATAAAATAGTGGATAGAATAGTGGATAATTTAGGATAATCAAACCCTACGGATGTCTGTTATAACGTGGTGAAATTTTAATAAAAATAGGTTATACACATGTTTATCCACAATTTGTGTATAATTATAGAAGGGATAAGAAACCAAGAATCTAACGTTAATGTACGATTATGATAACAGAAGTTTTTTGGTTTATCAACAGGATGGTATTTTTGGATATACACAAAGTTAAACCTTATTTTTTAATAGAGAATAAGACCTAACTTTGGCTGCCATTGCTATGAATATAAACATCTATTCCTTTAACGTGGTGCTGCGGGCAACGCGTGATAATGATAAGCGAAGCGAAGAATCTATCCACGCTGAGTTGACAAGCAGGAGGAGGCTTAGATATAATTAGATTTGGAGTGCAGTCAAGATTTAGTAATATTGCAGTAATGATCTAGCATATTAAGGAGGTGGGCACTGGTTTGAAACGGACATACCAGCCAAAACGGCGAAAACATAAAAAGATCCATGGATTTCTAAGTAGAATGAAAACACCGGGTGGAAGAAACGTATTGGCCCGAAGACGTAGAAAAGAAAGAAAAAGATTATCTGCCTAAGGCCGCTGTATGTGGCCTTTTGTTTCTATATGAGTTATATTAAATATATTAAGAGAATAATTGATTCTCGCCGGGTACCTTGTTAAGGAAGCTAAGCGCATGAATAAAGAAAGTAGAATCAGGAAGAATGACGAGTTTCAACGAATTTTTAAGACCGCCCGCTGGGTTAGCGGTCGCTGGGTTACCCTTCACTACCGAAACGGTGAAGGAAAACGAAGTCGTTGGGGTATTGTCATTTCCAAACGAATTGGCGGTGCTGTAGTTCGGAATAAGGTGCGGAGAAGACTGCGAGAGATTTGTGCCAATTTAGATGCCGCCTTATTTAAAAAAGTAGACCTAGTAGTTGTTGGTCGAAAAGGGATAGAAAAAGTAAATTTCTGGGATTTACAGAACGATTTGGAGCAGGTATGCCGGCGGGCTAAATTAATCGAAGAGGGGGTCGCGAAAAAGGATAAAAACAATTAAGAAACTCTTGGGTAAAACCCTAATTAATCTAATCGTATTGTACCGTGTCCTGTTATCTTCCTGGTTACCACCAAGATGCCGCTTTATTCCAACTTGTTCAATGTATGCTATTGAAGCGATTGAAAAGCACGGAATATTACCAGGCCTTTGGTTAAGTCTGAGGCGGATTCTAAGGTGTCATCCATGGGGTAAGTATGGTTATGATCCAGTGCCGGAAAGTTTGCTGCAGCACCAAAAGGATCCAAGATAAATAATTTTATGTATTTATCTGTTTTTACCAGGGTTTTGGTTGAGTTGTACCCATATATCCCGCTGGTGATGTCTAATTATGTTTTTTCTTGCTTAATGATTTAGGTTTTTATTATTAATTATCAAAAATGATACGTTAAAAGGTAATTAAACATCAGGGAATTATGGGGGAGTTGGTGCGAAGGAGGTGGATCCTGCGATTGTGCCTCGATAAAGTAGAGGTAATATGGGCAGGAGTGACTGTTGTGGCAGAGCTTTGTTAATGGTTTTTCCCAGTTAATTCAATTTGTTTATGGCTTGACAGTTGATTTCGGTGTCGGGAGTTACGGTCTGGCTATTATTTTAATTACCATATTATTAAAAATCCTGATATATCCCCTGAGCGCCAAACAAATGGAATCAATGCGCGCGATGCAGGAGATACAACCTAAAGTAAAAGAACTGCAGGAAAAATTTAAGAAGCAACCGGAGAGGGCCCAACAGGCAGTCATGGAACTTTACCAGAAACATAAAGTTAATCCTTTGGCCGGCTGTCTGCCTTTATTGATTCAAATGCCTATCCTGATTGCTTTTTATCAGGCATTGCTGCACATTGAATATTTAGAACCTGCTCATGCCGGATTTTTTTGGATTCCAAATTTGAGCGAGCCCGATCGGATGCTTATTTTGCCGATTTTGGCAGCTGCTAGTACTTTTTGGCAGCAAATAGTAACTACTCCAGCAGCGATGGATCAAACCCAAAAGTATCTGCTGTTTTTTATGCCGTTGTTTATTGGGTATATTTCATATAAGTTCCCGGCTGGCTTGGCTTTATATTGGGTAGTTTTTAGCGTTCTTGGAGCATTGCAGCAAATCTATGTAAATCGCAAGGGAAGGAAGGGCGGAGCCGAAGTTGAGGTTGAAATAGTAACTGAAAAGCCCGTAACCAAGCCCTCAGCGAAGGCAAAAAAGGGGGTCAAAAGAAAACATGCCAGGTGAAATAAGGCAAGCAGAGAAAACGGGAAAAACAGTTGAGGAAGCAGTTGAGTTCGCACTGGCAGAGTTAGGCATTGGCCGTGAAGACGCGGAAATAGAAATTTTGGAGGAAGGGAATAAAGGGCTATTTGGGATTATTGGATCACGAGCTGCCCGGGTTAAGGTTAAAGAAAAAAAGCGGCCTGAAAAAATTATTCAGAGTTTTTTGGAAAAAGTTTTTCAGGCCATGCATATCGAAGCCAAAGCTGATCTGCAGTTTGATGGTGAGCAATATTACGTCAGTTTTCATGGGAAAGAATTGGGCATTTTGATTGGACGAAGAGGAGATACACTTGATGCTCTTCAATATCTGGTAAATCTGGTCGTTAATCGACAGGTTGAAAAAAAAGTAAGAATAATCCTGGATGTAGAAGAATATCGGCGGAGAAGGGAAGAAACCCTAATCCGATTAGCCCAGCGGTTATCAGAAAAAGTAAAACGTACCCGAAAACACGTGGTATTGGAACCAATGAACCCCCAAGAACGAAGAGTGATTCACACCGCGCTGCAGAATGATGCTTCGGTTTATACCTTTAGTCAGGGTAACGAACCATTTCGGAAAGTTGTTATTTCACCGAAGAAATAAGTACTTAGACATGAAAAATAGGGCCGTTGGGGTAACAATCCCCGGCGGCCTTTCCTATTGCACAATCGGGATGTATAAGTGGACTATGTGATATAAGTAAGGGCAACCAGCGCTTCCGCCGGCCCTTGGTGCCGGCATTAATCAAGTTTTCTCGATTAACGAGGTGAAGGTGTTATGGAAGATACCATCGCGGCGATTACCACTGCTTATGGTGAGGCTGCTGTAGGGATAGTCAGGATTTCCGGTCCGCAGGCAGTGAAGATTGCGGACCGAGTGCTTAAGGGACGGGACGAATCCAAGCAAAGTGTCCGTCATTGGCCATCGCATACCTTGCATTTGGCTACTGTCCAAGATCCGCAGACAAAGGAAGCAATTGATGAAGTATTGGTCGCGGTGATGTGGGGACCACATAGCTATACCGGTGAAGATGTGATTGAATTTCAGGGGCATGGCGGTCGGCTAATTCTGAGAGAAGTACTCGAGGCCGTATTACGCGCCGGCGCTAGATTAGCTGAGCCGGGTGAATTTACTCGTCGCGCTTTTATGAACGGCCGGATGGATTTGGCTCAGGCTGAAGCAGTTATTGATTTAATCAGAGCCCGGAGTGAAGCAGCCCGACGGTTAGCCATGCGACAGCTTGAAGGTCGTCTTTCGGGGCGCATCAAGCAGATTAAAGAAATGCTGATTGACATTGCGGCTAGTCTAGAGGCGGTTCTTGATTTTCCGGAAGAAGGAATCGAAGCCGAAACCGATAGCGCTGATAAGATGCGGATTGTGATTCAAGAATTAGAAAAAATTCTGGAGGGGGCCAGGGGAAGCCGGGCGGCCAGAGAAGGGATTAGAGTAGTGATCATCGGCAAACCTAACGTTGGTAAATCAAGTTTATGGAATGAATTAATCGGCGAAGACAGAGCCATTGTCACCGAGATTGCCGGGACGACACGTGATGTGATCGAAGAAGAAGTCGTCGTGCGCGGGGTGCCCATTCGCCTGGTTGATACGGCGGGAATTAGAGAAACTGCGGACCTGGTCGAACGGATTGGCGTAGCCAAAGCCCGGGAAATGCTTCAGCGAGGTCAAGTCGTTTTGGTGGTTTTTGATGCTGGAGAAGGAATTGGAGTAGATGATCAAAAGGTGGTAGAATTAGTCTCAGGAATGCCTCTTTTAGTAATCGTTAATAAATCCGACTTAGCTGAACAAAAAATTGATAGTGCAACAATT
Organism: Syntrophomonadaceae bacterium; assembly: GCA_012512295.1. Taxonomy (GTDB): domain Bacteria; phylum Bacillota; class Ch66; order Ch66; family Ch109; genus JAAZDI01. Next base: position 1,282 of record JAAZDI010000250.1, on the reverse strand, counting down.
AATCATTTATTCCCACATGAAACGGTAATCTGGGCTTCGATGAAAGAGAAGTGGGGAATCGAAGAAATCAAAGAAGCAATTCTGAGCAAGGTAGTCGGAAATACGAGTGATCAGGGAGAGGAGTGGTTGATCGGGAGTGTCCGACAGGAAGAAGCCCTTAACCGATGTTTAAGGGCCTGTCGAGCGAGTCTGATGGCAATGGAGGAACAACTGCCCAGCGAATTTGTCCTCATCGATCTTAATGAAGCTTTAGAAAGTTTAGGGGAGATTACTGGGGAGTCGATAAGTGACCAGGTTTTAGACCGCATTTTTTCCGAGTTTTGTATCGGGAAGTAGAGAGGATGGGGTTTTTGCAATTCAAAGTCGGTGATTATGATGTCGTAGTCATTGGAGCGGGACATGCTGGTTGTGAGGCCGCTTTAGCCGCGGCACGGATGGGTTGCCGGACCGTTGTTTTTAGCATTAGTGTAGAAGGGATAGCACTCATGCCGTGTAATCCGTCGATTGGCGGTCCCGGTAAAGGCCATTTGGTCCGCGAAATTGACGCCTTGGGTGGAGAAATGGCAGTCAACCTGGATAAAACTTATATTCAGGTTAGGCGGCTGAACACCGGGAAAGGACCGGCAGTCAGAGCCTTGCGGGCGCAAGCGGACAAAAAGGAATACCAAAAAGAAATGCTGCTGACCTTGCTGCAGCAGGAAAATTTAGATGTAAAACAGGCCATGGTCGAACGAATTTTGGTCAAGGGAGACCGGGTGACCGGGGTGGTCACGCGAACTGGGGCAATTTATAATTGCCGAGCCGTCGTTATCACCACCGGGACCTATTTACGCGGCCGCATCATTATTGGTGAGGTTGCCTATGACAGCGGTCCCCATGGTCAATTTCCCTCGGTCACCTTGACTGATTCGCTGACCGAACTGGGGATTGAACTAGGTCGTTATAAAACCGGGACCCCGGCCCGGGTTAACCGAAAATCCCTTGATTTTAGTAAGATGATTGAACAACCCGGTGATCCTGAAGGATGGTGTTTTTCGTTCTTAAATGACCGGATACAACGGGAACAAGTTTCTTGTTGGTTAACCTATACTAACCCCAGAACGCATGAAATAATTTTGAATAATCTGGACCGGGCCCCTCTGTATACCGGTTTTATTAAAGGGGTTGGTCCGCGTTACTGTCCGTCAATTGAAGACAAGATCGTCCGCTTCGCGGATCGCGATAGCCACCAAATCTTCCTTGAACCTGAAGGGCTCGAAGACAAGACCGTCTATCCAAACGG
>JAAZDI010000249.1 GCA_012512295.1 Syntrophomonadaceae bacterium | reverse complement strand
GTTTAGATTTATCCATAGCCCTATGACCGCCAACAAAAGACCCCTACTGCTATTAAGTTGGGGTCTTTTGCTTGAAATTTGTCGTTAGAGACTCCATCTGAAGCCTTGATATTCGGTGAAGTTGAATGGTTTCCTTTATGGTCCAGGTTGTGGCTGTTCCCCTAGGAAGGGCCGCCGGGGCCTCCCAGTCTGTCCCCGGTAGCTGTGCGAATGATCAGCGTCAACCGAGGTTACTCCATTGTATCTATGAATGTGATTAGTGATTGGTCCGATTGCTCGCCCGGTCCAACCAGCGTAACGGTGGCGATGCCCACGATCATAGGAGGTTACCCCCATATAGCGATGGACATGACTGCCCAAAAAATTAACGGCAAAGCCAGTATTGCCTCCCATACGGTGGTCGTGCCGTCGGACAACATCAGTCCGGTTTCTGTACTGGTGGTAATGCCGCCGAAAGCCTGGAGGGACTATCGGAAACTGCGAAACATTAGGATCATCCTGGGCCGGTAATTGGGCCCAATATTCTTCTAAATCATCATATATCGGCTCGCTCACAAAATCTTCGTCCATATCATAGTCTATCGGCCCACCCATAATATCTTCTTCAAGCAGACGCTCCGGTTTATGATCCATCTTTTATCACTCCTTTTTTCTGGAATTATTTATTTATTTTATGTTCGGCAATGTTAGTTGGTTACAGCTGGCAGAATGGTTGAGTTTAAGGATATGTAGTTATAGTATGGAAAATTATTTTGTACCAAATTCCAAAAAATCCCTAAATAACCCTTGAATTCTTTTGAGTAGTTGGTTATATTAGTAGGTAGTACTAATATAAGATAATATGGACAATATTATTATTTGAGTGGGCTGTAATGTAGATAGACAAGGAGAGGAATGAACTTGGCCAGACCAGGGAAATTGCAGCGACACCAAAGATTATTAGAAGAACTAAGGGCCAATCCCTTTTTAACTGATGAAGAACTGGCTAAGTGCCTAGGGGTCAGCATTCAAACTATTCGTCTGGATCGGATGGAGCTAGATATTGCCGAGTTGCGAGAGCGGATGAAAAGTCTAGCGTCAAATTTATTGCATGGGGAGCAGTTTATTCAGGGTTACCGAGTGCTGGGTGAGCTTGTGGAAGCAGAACCGGGCAAGCACACCTATTCTTTATTAACCATTAGTCCTGAGATGGTAGTCTCTCGGACCGGCGTGGCTCGGCCTTACTTTATGGTCGCTCAGGCGCATACCGCTGCCTTGCAGATTTTTCCTGAACCGGATGAGGTTTTTACCTCCTCGGCCAACGTTAAATTTTTGCGGCCTGTCCGGGTAGGGGAAAAGTTGCTCGCAAGTGCTGAATTAGTTGAGACTAAGGAAAACCGACATCGGATCAAAGTGATTACTCGGGTTGGTCAAGAAATAGTATTTCGGGCCACGTTTCATATCTATATGAATCCGATATAGGAGAAGAAGGCATGAGTGTTTTACCAAGAGCAGCAATTATCGGAATTGGGATCTGTCTACCAACTCGTATCCTTAGTAATCAGAACCTGGAACAGATGGTGGAGACAAACGACGAATGGATCACTGAACGTACCGGAATCAAGGAACGACGAATTGCCGCCGCTGAAGAGGCAACTGTGGATTTAGCCGAGCGGGCTGCTCGACAGGCCTTGAAACGAGCCAGGGTAAGGGCTGAGGAACTGGATTTAATTATCCTGGCTACGGCTACCCCCGACCGTTTTGTACCGCCAGCGGCTTGCTTGGTACAGCATCGCTTAGGGGCCAAGAACGCTTTTGCTTTTGATCTAAATGCTGCCTGCTCCGGTTTTCTGTATGGTCTGGTTGTTGGTAGTCAGTTTATCAATTCTCGGAGCAGCCGCTATATTCTGGTGATTGGGGCTGAAACTCTCTCCCGGATTGTCGACTGGTCCGACCGCAATACCTGTGTTTTATTCGGTGATGGTGCTGGCGCAGCGGTCTTAGGTCCGGCCAAGGACAAGGAAGGTTTACTCTCTTTTTACATGAGATCTGATGGCAGCGGGGAAGATTTACTTCAAGTACCGGCTGGGGGATCAAGGTTGCCGGCCTCTCACCAGACTGTAGCTGAAGGGTTGCATTTTATTAAAATGAAAGGCAATGAAATTTTTAAACTGGCGGTTAGAGCCATGGTTAGTTCAGCCGACCAAGCATTAGCTAAAGCCGGTTTAACGCGAGCTGATATTGACTGGGTGGTACCGCATCAAGCCAACTTGAGGATTATTTGGGCCATGACCCAGCGGCTCGAAGTAGACCGCTCTAAGGTCGTGATTACCTTGGATCACCATGGCAACACCTCGGCAGCCTCAATTCCTTTGGCCCTAGCTGAGGGAATAGAGCGAGGAGATCTGAAAAAAGATCAGATAATACTCCTCACCGGTTTTGGTGCTGGTTTAACCTGGGGGAGCGCTGTCTTAAGGCTCTAGTTTAAATAAACCTGTCCCCCTGTCCCAAGTAGACTAAACATTATGAAAGCAGGTGTTAATTACTGACTGGAGATCAAGCAAGCAAGTTAGTTGGGAGGGATAGACTAGTGCTGGGCAAGAGGCTATGCGATTTACTTAATATTCGTTATCCGGTATTTCAGGGCGGCATGGCCTGGATTTCACCAGCGGAACTGGCGGCGGCCGTATCTGAAGGGGGAGGTCTTGGCATTATTGGGGCCGGTCATGCGGATGCCAAATGGGTTCGGGAACAGATTCAGAAAGTAAAGACTTTGACTACCAAGCCCTTTGGCGTTAATGTCATGCTTCTATCCGTACATGTTGATGAGATTATGCAGGTTGTTTTGGAAGAAAGAGTACCTTTAATCACGACCGGGGCCGGCAATCCCGGTAAATATATAGAGGCCTTAAAAGCCAGAGGTACTCGGGTTTTCCCAGTGGTATCTTCAGTAGCCTTGGCTCGCCGTCTTGAACGCTTGGGAGTAGATGGGCTGATCGCGGAAGGGATGGAATCCGGCGGGCATATTGGTGAAACTACAACCATGGCTCTGGTACCGCAAGTAGTTGATGCGGTGAATATTCCGGTCGTAGCCGCCGGAGGAATTGCTGACGGACGGGGCATAGTGGCCGCTATGGCTTTAGGAGCCAGCGGTGTCCAAATCGGCACCCGATTTATAACAGCCGTGGAATGCCCAGCTCATATGGCTTATAAAGAAGCAGTTATCAAGGCTGGCGACCGGGATACAGTGGTGACTGGTCAATCAACTGGACACCCGGTCCGAATTCTCCGAAATCGATTTGCCAGGCAATTACAAGAGATGGAGAAAGCGGGTATTTCCAAAGAAGAGCTGGAACAGTTCGGACAGGGAAAATACCCGGCCGCTGCTATTCATGGAGATGTTGAAGGTGGTTCACCGATGGCCGGCCAGATCGCTGGATTAGTTCGGCAGATAGAGCCGGCGGCGGTTATTCTGGAATCAATAATGAAAGAGGCAGTGCAGGTCATGGAAGGACTAGGGAGGCAACTAGCGTGAAAATAGGCTTTATTTTTCCCGGCCAGGGGTCACAGTATATCGGGATGGGGTATGAGCTGGCCCAAAACTATCCGGTGGCGGCTGCGGTGTTTGCCCAAGCGGATCAAGAATTAGGTTTTCCTCTATCCCGGCTTTGTTTTGAGGGGCCAGCCGAAGAACTGGTGCAGAACGATATTGTTCAGCCAGCGATTCTGGTCACCAGTCTGGCGGTGCGAGCGGTCCTGGAAGAGGCCGGGGTCTATCCCGAGGTAGTGGCTGGGTTAAGCGTGGGTGAGTACACAGCCTTGGTTACCGCTGGTGCTTTAAGCTTTTCAGACGCCTTGCACCTAGTTCGGAAACGTGGCTTGATTATGCGAGAAGCCCTGCCGCCGGGGCAAGGAGCTATGCTGGCCTTGATTGGGGTCACTCGTGATCTGGTCAATAACCTCTGCCAAGAGGTGGCTCCACTAGGCGTGGTTGAACCCTGCAATTATAACTGCCCTGGTCAGATTGTGGTTGGGGGAACCCTGCCAGCGATCGAGGCCTTGGAGGAAATAGCGGTGAAACGAGGGGCCAGGAAAGCGGTTCGAGTCGCCATGAATTCACCCTCTCACTGCAGTCTGCTGCAACCAGCGGCCCAGCGTTTTGTCCCTAGCTTGGTTGGGGTGACCTGGCAGGATGCTCGAATTCCGGTAGTGTGCAATGTTGATGCTCGTCCTGAGCAGTCAGCTAAGATGCTTCGACACAAGCTAGCTAAGCAACTTTGCCAAGCGGTTCTATGGGAAGATGTTGTTTGGCAAATGGAAAAAATGGGGGTTACCCACCTGATTGAAGTAGGACCGGGGCATACCTTGACTGGTTTTGTCCGGAAAACTACTCGACTGATTAAGGCGAATAATGTAGAGGATGAAGTGACTTTCAAAGAGGCTTTAAACTGGTTAGATGAGGCGAAAGGTGGTGAAAAAGCAAGTTAATGTTTGGATTTAATAAGACAATGCTAACCGGGCAGGTCGCTTTGGTCACTGGGGCGGCACGGGGGATTGGGCGAGCGATCGCGATGAGTCTAGCCGCTGCCGGTGCCAAGGTGGTGATTAATGATTTGGGTCAGGAGGCGGCTGCGGCCGAAGTAGTTGAGGCCATCACGCAAAAAGGCGGTACAGCTATTGCCTTGATGGCTAATGTGGCAGACCGAACCGAGTTTGATCAAATGGTGAAAGAAATAATCGCCAAGTTCGGTCGTCTGGATATTTTAGTCAATAATGCGGGGATTTGTCGGGATGGACTCCTAGCCACCATGTCCGAAGAAGACTGGGATTTAGTTCTAGCAGTCAATTTAAAGGGTGCCTTTAATGGTTGTAAGGCAGTAATTCGGCCAATGATTAAAGCTAAAGGCGGCCGAATCATCAATATCAGTTCAGTCTCGGGGATAGTCGGAAATGCCGGTCAAACAAATTATGCGGCTTCTAAAGCCGGTTTAATCGGTTTCTCGAAGTCGCTAGCCCGGGAAGTTGCCTCAAGGGGAATAACCGTAAACGTGGTGGCTCCCGGTCTGGTCGATACTCAGATCAAGGCCCATTTGACCGAAGAAGCCGAGGCTAAATTAATGGAGCAGATTCCACTTAGACGTTTGGGTCAGCCAGAAGATATTGCTGCCATGGTCACCTTCCTGGCTTCACCAATGGCTAGTTATATTACCGGGCAAGTTTTTGTGGTCGATGGTGGTATGGCAATTTAGATGAGCCCTATCAGAACATGGGAATTATGATTGTGTAGTGTTTTAACGAAAACTAAGTAAGAATTTGGAGGTAATAAATGATGTTAGACAAGATAATAAAGATCATTTCTGAACAGCTTGATGTTGAGCCAGAAAAAATAACCCCGGAAACTCGGTTAATGGATGACCTAAAGGCGGATTCAATGGACCTGGTGGAAATGGTTATGGCCTTTGAGGAGGAATTTGGCATTTCTATTCCAGATGAGGATGCAGAAAAATTGGTTAAGGTCCAGGATGTCTTGACCTACCTAGAAACAAAACTTCAAGGATAAGGGAAATGAATAGGAGTAATAGTTCAATGAAGCGCCGGGTAGTGATTACTGGATTGGGGTTGATTACCCCAATCGGTTTAGGAAAGCAGGCTTTTTGGGAGGCCATCCAACGTGGTGAAGGTGGCGTAGGCCCAGTCACCCGGTTCGACGCTAGTAGGCTAGCAACCCGTATTGCGGCTGAGGTCAAAAATTTTGAGGCAACCGATTTTATAGATCGCAAAACAGCCCGTCGAATGGATCGTTTTACCCATTTTGGAGTAGCGGCGGCTCGAATGGCGATAGAAGATGCCCAACTCAGACTGGAGGAGGAGGACCGCCACCGGATCGGGGTGTGGGTCGGTTCCGGAATCGGGGGAATAGAGACTTATGATCAACAGCATCGGATCCTGCTAGAGAAGGGACCAGCCCGAGTTAATCCTTTTTTTATTCCGATGCTCATCAGCAACATGGCCGGCAGTCAAATTGCCATTGAATTTGGACTTCGAGCTTCCAATTCCTGTATTGTATCGGCTTGTGCTACGGCTACTAACGCTATTGGTGAGTCGTTGCGCATTTTACAGCGGGGAGAGGCTGAGGTGATGCTGGCTGGGGGAACCGAAGCCTCGCTAACGGAATTGGCTTTTGCTGGTTTTTGTGCAATGCGGGCCATGTCTACCCGTAATGAAGAACCGCAAAAGGCTTCTCGCCCTTTTGATCGAGACCGGGACGGTTTTGTGATGGGAGAAGGAGCCGGGGTGCTTGTTTTAGAAACCTTGGAGCATGCCCAAAAACGAAACGCGCGTATTTATGCTGAATTAGTCGGTTATGCCACTAATTGTGATGCATTTCATGTCGTTCAACCTGATCCCAAAGGATTGGGAGCGGCCCGAGCCATGCGAGAAGCAATTGCGGACAGTGGCTGCCAATTGACAGAAGTGGATTATATTAATGCCCACGGGACTAGTACTGATTTGAATGACCAGATAGAAACAGAGGCAATTAAACAGGTGTTTGGCGAGCAGGCCCGTAAATTGGCTGTAAGTTCTACCAAATCAATGACTGGGCATCTTTTAGGTGCTTCCGGGGCTGTCGAGTTGATTGCGTCAACCCTAGCCGTAGTTCATCAATGGTTACCACCAACAATTAATTACGAAAACCCAGATCCGGCTTGCGATCTGGATTATGTGCCAAATCAAGGCCGTCCATCCAGGATTCGTTATGCTTTATCAAACTCTTTTGGGTTTGGTGGCCACAATGCAACGGTGGTGATTCGAAGGTGGGAGGAAACCTAGAATCGGTTGAAGTCATCGCCCTGGTGGGTC
>JAAZDI010000248.1 GCA_012512295.1 Syntrophomonadaceae bacterium | reverse complement strand
TCCTGGACTTCTTTTAGTACCTGAGCCTTGAACTCATTAGTATACTGTCTGGTCACTTAAATCACTCCCAAATTGATTCTATCAGACACACACTATTTGTCCAAATCAATTAGGGGGCTTAATAGTTCCTACTGCCCTACCATCATATAATGTTTCATAAATAAATTAAGATTATCAACGTCAATGCCAAAATATACTAAGATTATATACCAAACAACTGAATTGTGTCATCAATGTATAAAAATTTGTGCAAAGTCTTTGATATAGTACACAATTGCAATAAGTTAAGTAATAGAGTTGTCCAATTCACCCGCAGAAATTGTATGAACGCTAAATAAAAAACTGGTTGCACAATCTTTATTTTATCTTATAATGTATATATAGAGTATATACAGTATATTAGGTTAGGCTGAAGGAGTAACGCCGTGTTCATTACTACATCGGAGAATAATCCGATTCCGTTGTACCAACAGATAGTCGACCAGATAAGGAGCCAGATTATGATCGGTGAACTGAGAGCTGGAGATTCCCTGCCTTCAATCCGTCAACTGGCTAAAGATCTTACTACCAGCGTCATTACCACCAAACGGGCCTACCAGGAACTGGAGAGGGAGGGGTACATCTACACCCGGCCGGGTAAGGGCTCGTTTGTGGCCCCGATTTCACCGGAAAAGATAGAGGAACTCAAACGACAGGTGGTAAGTGAACATTTGCGTCAGGCGGTGAAAGCAGCACACGTACTGGGTATAGAAAAAAACGTCCTAGGAGAGTTGCTTAACAAAATATTAAAGGAGATGCGGTATGAATAGGCCGATACTAAAGCTGGATAAGGTGAGTAAAACCTATCCCGATTTTGCCCTGCGGGAAGTAAGCTTTGCGTTACCGGCAGGCTATATCATGGGGCTTATTGGCCCTAACGGAGCGGGAAAAAGTACGACTATTAAACTAATAATGAACTTTTTCCCGTTAGAGTCAGGAAAAATCGAGGTGTTTGGCTTAGATCATTGTGAGGAAGAAATTAAGATTAAGCAGCAAGTTGGCTATGTTGGCGAATTTCAACAGTTTTACGGTGAAATGACCGTGGGTTGGCTAATCCGCTTCGTTAGCGGTTTTTATCCAAACTGGGATCAGCAGTACTGCCAGGAACTGGTCAATCGTTTTGGACTTGGACTCAACAAAACGGTTAATCAGTTGTCTAAAGGGATGAGAGTTAAGCTGGCCTTAACTCTAGCTCTGGCTCACCGGCCCAGGTTGCTGCTGCTGGATGAACCGACCTCAGGACTAGACCCAGTAGTTCGGAAAGAATTCCTGCAGGAACTGTTAGAGGTAGTCCAGGATGAGGAACGATCTATCCTGATTTCATCCCATATTACCGATGATCTGGAAAAGATAGCTGACTACATTACCTTAATTAATCAGGGTTCGATTGCTTTATGCCAACCCAAAGACCTTCTGCTGGATTCGTGGAAAAAAGTGGTTATCAAGGATCGCCAATTGATCGAACGGTTAAACCCCTGGCTGGTTTACCGGGAGCCGGGAAGCAACGATCGGGTAGGCTATACGGATAATTTTCCGGACCTGCAACGTTCTTTTGCCCTCCAACTAGCAGAGGGGCAGATTGTCGCGGAACCTATTGACCTGGCGGATATTATGTCAGCCATAGCTAAACGGGAGGGGAAATAAATGTTTAAACTAATCTACAAGGACCTTTACCAATTGCGTAAGTCATTTCTTCTCTATTGTGGTGTATTATTGGGTTTGTCATTGCTGGCAGATAGTTTCGCCAACGGGGCTTTCGGGGCACTATTTATAGTAGTCGCTGTTTATGGGTTAACTTTGCGTAGTGCCTATTACGAGGATAAAGACAATGCGCTAACCTTCCTGAGAACTCTACCCATCCAAGCGAAAACCATCGTCATTGCCAAATACGTGACCGTAGCCCTGTTGCTTTCATTGGTCGGGTTGTTTGCCCTGGCGGTTGCGGCGGTGTTTCACTTAATGGGAACTCCCCTGGAAGCTGATCTGTTAAGCCTTTACCTGTGGGCAACAGCCGGCATCATGGTTTTAGTTAGCGTCTTTCTGGCCGTGTTTTTCCGTTGGGGGTATAATCGGGCGGTCAATACAATCCGCTTACTCTTCTTAAGTCTTTTCTTTATTCCGATTATCATCAGCCGTTTCAGCCAGGACCTCTGGCCACAGAATTCGAATCTGGTGGAAACACTGGGCCGGGTAATAACTCAACCTTTATTTCCTTACCTAATGGCATCACTCGTCCTGGGAATATACTTGATTTCGATGCTGTTTTCCATAAGGGGCTTTAAGGTAGGGTAGAATTCTCAATATCTGCATAAACCCTTTGCTGTACTTCCTCGTCAGAAGGAATATCCGCTAAGCTATAGGGAAAGAATTCGACAAATCTCGCCCCTTTGTCGCTGTAGAATTCTATTGTGGCAGGGTCTAACTCCCCCTCTTTGATTTTTCCAACTGCTTTCATCCGCATATAGTAAGGAATACTCTCAATAATGTAACGGTTTATTTCATCCAGCCACTTGTTAATTTCCTGATCGACTAGCTCAAGAGCTGAGGGCGAGAGCGTATCTTGTTTTTGTTTTTTAAACTCAAGCAGCCCTTTTAAGACAGGAGAATCCTCGGCCTTCTCATAGTTTAGCGAAGTAAGCCCGTTAATATCAAAAATTGCTTCTACCGTGCTACTATCCAGCATTTGATGACTGATTACTTTAACGTCTAATTCGTGAAGTTTTAAGTGCCTGACCTCCGCATCTTCCTTCATCAAATCGGTTATTTGGACTTGGAGCTGATCAACTACTTCCTGGGATGCTGGTACTCTATTGATTGATTGGATAAATTCTGAAAATAAGGAGCCATATACAGTATTGTATAATAATGCTCCCACTATAAAAACCAAGATAACGATTAGAAAATATATTCTTATTTTTTTCTCAAGGGTTATCGAGGTTTTTTTCATTAAAACTACTCCTGTAACAATCCGTGAAAATAACAAATACGACTATCAAAATTGTCAACGCCTGAATGAGGAGCGGACCTACCACTGCTTTTTCCCAAAAAGCTCGCCCCAGCGCGCAGACACCCGCTGGACGATATCCTCCCGAGAAACCAGTTCCCCGGGGTAATCTGGCTTCATGCGGTCATCAATCACAATCGGCCCTCGGTACAGAATCCGATTACGCCGGACCGTCTGTTCGGCGTAGATGTCCCAGGCCGGGTCAAATCGGGTAAACACGGTCCAGAGAAATGAGGTCTGATCCTGAATACTGTCAGCGTCATCCACCACCACGACCAGCGGCCAGTCCGCCAGTTGAGCCTGATTAGCCTGCACCAGTTGGCCGGCTAATTCGGGATTTTGGGTAAAAGACTCCCCCGAAACGACCAAGCAGCCGGCACAGTAAGGCTTCACCTTCCTTACCCCAAGCAGGGGACCGCCTCGGTATTCCCGCGGTAGTGCCCGGACCGGTTGACCCAGACCGGTCATAATCGCCTTGCTGCCCTGGTTAAACTTGCGTCCAGTATAGTCCAGCGTATCCATGGCCGTATCTTTAATGATCAGCAGGTCCCGCTCCGGGTTAAATCGTTCCAGGACCCGTTCCAACAGTTCGGCAAAACGCTGAAGGTTACACGGAACATCAGTGACGATCAAGAATTTAGTTAAGGACAACTGCCCTTCGCCCAGAATCCGAAAAGCGTGGGCTAAAGCTTCCCGGTAGTAACTCTCGCGGACCACCGCCGCGGCCAGAGAATGAAAGCCGGTTTCCGCATAGGTCCACAGAGCCTTAAGCCCGGGCATGATCACTGGAAATAGGGGGGATAACAGGCTTTGAAAGTATTCCCCGATGTAATAATCTTCTTGCCGCGGTTTCCCGACCACTGTAGCCGGGTAGATGGCATCGCGCCGGTGATAGATTGTCTTAATGTTGATAACCGGGAAGTCGTGGACCAGGGAATAATAGCCGTAATGGTCGCCAAAAGGCCCTTCCGGCCGCCGAACTCCAGGAGGAACTTCCCCACATAGGGCAAACTCAGCTTCCGCGATCAAGGGATGGGCATGATCACTAGCCATTGCTAGATTCAATTTATCGCCCATTAAAAAGGAAGCAAAAATCAACTCCGGCACCATTTCCGGCAAAGCAGCAATTGCGGCCAGGGTTAAGGCTGGCGGGCCGCCTAAAAAAACGGTCACCGGCAGGGG
>JAAZDI010000247.1 GCA_012512295.1 Syntrophomonadaceae bacterium | reverse complement strand
TTAATTTTCCTTTTTTAAAAAAGAAAATGTTAGTTATTTCCACGATTTTTTATTACACACCATCAACAACGGCGCGATTTGGCTAGCCTTTTCGTTTGATAACCTCTCGAACCGCTTCTGCTAAATGTCTTGCCGTTAGGCCATATTTCTCTAATAACTGGCGGGGTTCGCCTGATTCACCAAAACAGTCCGGCACTCCTACCCGACGCATGGGGACCGGATACTCTTCCACCAGCACCTCAGCTACGGCACTGCCCAGACCTCCAATAATGCTGTGTTCTTCAGCAGTTACGATGGCCCCGGTTTCCCGAGCGGCTTTGATTACCGCCGCCTTGTCCAGCGGCTTCACGGTATGCATATTGATAACTCGGACCAACTGACCCTCTTGAGCTAAAAGCTCGGCCGCCTGCAAGGCTTCTGACACCATCAGACCATTAGCGATGATAGTCGCTGCCGAACCCTCGCGCAGTTGGACCGCTTCGCCAATCGTAAAAGGACAGTCTTCCTCATAAACTGTTGGCACCGCCAGCCGTCCCAGACGAAGATAAGCCGGTCCCTCCCAGGTCAATAAGGCCTCCACGGCCTTTTCAGTTTCCCGGGCATCAGCCGGGACAATTACCGTCATCTGAGGCAGTACCCGCATCAGGGCTACATCCTCAATGGACTGGTGGGAACCCCCGTCCTCGCCAACACTGATCCCGGCGTGCGTGGCCGCAATCCGGACCGGCAGGCCGGTATAGGCAATGGAATTACGAATCTGATCAAAGGCTCGCCCCGTGGCAAAAACGGCAAAGGTACTGGCAAAGGGAATTTTTCCGGCTAGAGCCAGGCCGGCCGCAGTCCCCATCAGATTTTGTTCGGCTATCCCTACCTGAAAGAATCTCTCTGGAAATACCTTCGCAAATTCTGCGGTCTTAGTAGATTTCGATAAATCAGCATCCAAAACGACTAAATTAGGGTGAATAACCCCCAGACGCACCAGGGCTTTCCCATAAGCATCCCGCGTCGCTACCTTAACCTTTTCGGCCATCGGAAACCACCTCCAATTCAGCCAGTGCCTGCGCTACTTGTTCTTGATTCGGCGCGGTGCCGTGCCAGCCCACTTGGTTCTCCATAAAGGAAACCCCTTTTCCCTTAATGGTATGGGCGACAATCAAACTAGGCTGGCCATTGGTTCGCCGGGCCTGCGCAAATGCCCCAAGAATCTGCGAAAAATCGTGCCCATCAATTTCCTGAACCGCCCAGCCAAAGGCCTGCCAACGACCGGCTACCGGTTCTAGAGACATTACCTCTTTAACCGGGCCATCAATCTGCAAACCATTATAATCAAGAATCGCGACCAGATTATCCAGCCGATAATGCGCCGCTAACATGGCTGCTTCCCAGATCTGACCTTCTTCACTCTCTCCATCCCCAATCAACACGTAAACCCGATAGTTTCGCTGGTCCAACCGACCGGCCAGGGCCAGCCCATTAGCTGCCGACAAGCCTTGCCCCAGAGAGCCGGTTGACATCTCCACCCCCGGCACCTTACGGAAATCCGGATGACCCTGGAGACGGGCGCCGAGCTTCCGCAGGGTGAGTAATTCCTCTACCGGAAAAAAGCCCCGTTCTGCTAGTGCTGCATACAGCACTGGGGCCGCATGTCCCTTGCTTAGGATAAACCGGTCCCGCTCCGGCCAAGCCGGATTTTCCGGGGCCAGCCTCAACTCCTGAAAGTATAAAGCCGTGACCAGCTCAGCCGCAGATAAGGAACCCCCGGGATGACCCGAACCGGCTTCCCCTACCATCCGAATTATATGCCTTCTTATTAGACGAGCCTTTTCTTGAAGGAAGTCCAAATTGACCGACTGCTGTTCGTTCCCTAATTGCCTGTCTGCCACTTGAGATGTTTCAACCTGGTTTCTAAAACACAATCAAAATCTAGTAGACTAGACCAAATAATGTTTTTCGCTCGTTCGACTAACGAGCGGCAGCCTCATACCGGATTCAGTTACTTGAGCCACCTGTTCTCGCCGCCGCATCGGTAGTTAAACCGGCGCTTTGGGTTCGGCCCGAAGGGGGGTTTACCTACCGCCTCTGTCATTCTATCCGCTGTCCGACTTTCCCGGCAGGGCATCAGTAACGCGGAAAACTTTAACATAGTAGCTCTTTTCGTAATGCTGCCAAGAAACCAGGCTCGCACCACCTTTCTGTTTGATTTTTGAGATTATAGCTTTAAATGTTTTTTCTAAAAACGCCGGCGCTTAAACCCTTCCCCCAGTACCTCATGGACATTAGTGACAATAACAAACGCCTTGGGATCAACCTGATAAATTACGTCTTTTAGACGGGTTTCTTCGGCCCGGGAAACCACACAGAAGATCACCTCTTGCTCCCGTCCGGTATATTGTCCTCTCCCCTTTAAGGCTGTCGCGCCCCGGTTCAACTCGCGAAAGATGGCCTGCGTAATTTCTGCGGGGTGTTGGGAAATAATAAAAGCCCCTTTGGCGTGACTAACACCCTCTTGAACCAGATCAATAACTTGACTTGTCACAAACAAAGACAACAGCGCATACATGGCCAGTTCAGCATTGAAGAGAATCCCCGCCCCGGTAATCACCAAAAAATCAATCCCCAGCAAGGCCTGTCCCAGGCTGATCTTTAAGTATTTATTGATTAGTCGGGCCGCCAGGTCAGTTCCTCCGGTCGATCCTTTAAACCGAAAACACAGACCTAAGCCAATACCAGCCAGGACACCGCCGTAGATCGTCGCCAAAAGCAAATCCTGGGTCAGTACCGGCACGCGAGGAGTCATTACATCAACAAAAAGAGAGAGGGTCAGTGTGCCATACAGGGTTCTCAGGCCAAACCCCAAGCCTAGCTCTCTCAGACTAAATAAAAATAAGGGGATATTAAGAGCCAGCATGATTATGCCAACTGGCAAGCCAAAAAGGTGATGCACAATAACCGCGATGCCGCTTACTCCACCGGCGGCAATTTTATTTGGCACCTGAAAGGAAACCAGGCCCACCGCTGTCACCAGGGAACCCAGGCTGATCCCTAAATAATCAATTAAACCTCGCACCCATCTCTGTCGTCTTATATGTTCAATCTGTTTAAATAAACGCGTATCTCCAACCAACTACCATCTCCCGCCGGCATCTCGTAATCTGCTTGCTTTCAAAGCAGCCCTGATTTGTTCACTTCAACAATATTTTGTCACATCTGCCCGATTTTTACCACTATAAAATCAATAGACAACCCGGGCTCAGCCCGGGTTCTGAAGATTAACGCCAGATTATTCACTAGATCTTTCACTTTTACCGGTTTGAACCTTCCACGAATAAAATCGCGGGATGCCTGATTCATCACACTTTTTGCTTTCGGAAGCGACATTTCTTTTAGAATTCTCGCCGGGCCTGCTTTTGAAGATAGGCATAAATGAACGGATCCAGATCCCCATCCATTACTCCCTGAACATTGCCGACCTCGACATTAGTTCGGTGATCTTTAACCAGGCTAAATGGATTAAAGGTATACGAACGGATCTGGCTGCCCCAGGCTATCTCCTGGTACTCGCCCCGGAGCTCAGCCATGGCCTCCTCTTTTTTTCGCTGTTCCAGTTCAAAAAGTCGGGATTGCAGAATCTTCATCGCGAGAATCCGATTCATCTGCTGCGATCGCTCATTCTGGCACTGGACCACAATGCCAGTAGGCAGGTGAGTAATGCGGACTGCTGAATCTGTTTTATTGACATGCTGTCCACCCGCCCCACCCGAACGGTAGGTGTCGATGCGCAAATCATTGGGATCAATTTCAACTTCAACCGTTTCTGACACTTCAGGCAGGACTTCAACCGCGGCAAATGAGGTATGCCGCCGACCTGAGGAATCAAATGGGGAAATTCGCACTAAACGGTGAACCCCTTTTTCTGATTTAAGGTATCCGTATGCATTTTCCCCGCTAATCAGCAACGTGACACTTTTTAGCCCGGCTTCTTCTCCCGGCTGTAAGTCCATAATCTCTACCCGATAATTGTGTTCCTCAGCCCACCGGGTGTACATTCGCAGCAATAACTCTACCCAATCCTGCGCATCGGTTCCGCCAGCTCCGGCGTGCAGGGCCATAATCGCATTTTTGTTATCATATGGTCCCGATAACAGAACCTCTAATTCGCCTCGCTCTAGATCTTTTTCCAGATACTTTAAGCTGCGGATGATTTCTCGAGTTAAAGATTCATCCGGCTCGGTCTCATCAAGACATAATTCCCATAAATCACGCAGATCCTGATAACGCTTCTGAAGTTCCTCAAACAGCTCAATCCGTTTCTTTAGGAAGGTGATGGATTGCAGAACCTGCTGCGCTTTTTCCCGTTCTTCCCAAAAACCCGGTTCCAAGGTCTTTTGCTCCAGCTTGGCAATCTGCTGCCGACAGTTCTCTACGTCAAAGAGAAACCCTCAATTCTGCCAGGCGTTTCTCTAGATTATTAAAATCCCTCCGTAATTCAAGTAACAATTCTATCTCTCCTAGTGTAGATGTTAGTCGTTAGATGTTAGATGTTAGAAGTAAGGTTCATTTTCCGTTTCACACGGATGCCTTACGCCTCACTCCTTACGCCTCTAATGCGGCTCGACTACTGCATGCTCACTCTTCATTATTACAATATCTACGCGTCGATTCAACGCCCGGCCGGCCTCCGAGTTGTTATCTGCAATCGGCCGGTATTCACCATAGCCGCTCTCTGATAAACGGGCTGGATTAAGGCCGGCTTCCCGAACTAAAAAACGCAAAACATTAGTCGCTCGCATGGCTGACAACTCCCAATTAGAGGGAAACTGAGCATTATTAATCGGTAAATTGTCCGTATGCCCCTCAATCCGAATATAATTATTAATCGGTGCTAAGCTCACGCCAACCTTGCGCATGATGTCCTGCGCTTGGGGAGTTAATTCCGCCCGTCCGCTTTCAAATAACACCGTATCGCTGAGGCTGATCACCAGTCCCCGCTCCTGTTGGTAGAGTTGAATATTTGATCCCAGGTTATTCTGATCAATATACTCCTGCAATTGCTGGCGAATCGTTTCCATTTGCAGCTGTTCCCCGGACATCCCCTCAATAATCGAAGGACCCGGGTAATCAAGAATCTCCGGGCCTCGGCCGGTTAAAGCACTCATTAGTGAAGCCGCTACCTGTTCAAACTTTTTCGCATCAACCATACTTATTGAGTACATAACCACAAAAAATATCAGCAGCAGAGTGATCAGGTCAGCATAGGTGATCAACCAGCGTTCGTGGTTGGGGCGACCTTCTGCCTTCTCTTTTCTTTTCATTACCTTTCTCTCACCCGACCTCTCCATGCGTTTTTAGCTCCCAAAGGGTTGCTGTTCTGGCCGGCTGCTATTCCTCTTCCGGCTTACCTAACAAAGTTTGTCTGGTTTCCGGATCCAGGAAGACAAGCAGCTTTTCCCGAATGATCGTGGGGTTCTCCCCAGCTTGAATAGAC
>JAAZDI010000246.1 GCA_012512295.1 Syntrophomonadaceae bacterium | reverse complement strand
TAGAAAATCGGGGCCTTTTGTTTCGCTCAATAAATGTCCAAGATCAACCTTGATTACCTCGTGCATTGCCTCACTCCTTTTCTTTGTGTCTAGTATTTCCCTGATCGCAGCAACTTTTACTAAAATATTCGTCGCGGCCTTTGTTTAGTCCTGCCTTCCTGGGAAAATTTTCTTTTTGATCTCGCCTCCTGTTCCCCTGCCCCTAATATTGGCACGCTACTTGCATAAATATTTGTTTCTTGCCGGCAGGAACTTTTTCTTGGCTCGCGAATTATTTATTAATAGAGAAAGGCGGTGAACAGGTTGGTGATGAAGCAGGAGATAAGAATTGTGATAATAACCGGCTTGTCCGGGGCGGGTAAAAGTCAGGCGGTCCGATGTTTGGAGGACTTGGGCTACTACTGTGTCGATAATCTCCCTCCCAGCCTGTTGCCCAAGTTTATTGAGCTGTGTCTGCAGTCTGATGGAAAGATCCCCCGGATTGCTTTGGTGATTGATATCCGTGGTGGTCGGTTTTTTGATTCCCTGTTTGAATCCCTGGATTCCCTTAACCAACAGGGGATTTATTACGAGATTCTGTTTCTTGAAGCAGCCGATGAGATTTTAGTTCGTCGTTTTAAAGAGTCGCGCCGGCGTCATCCTTTGTCTCCGCTGGGACGGGTGCTGGAGGGGATTGCCCAGGAGCGACAGCGGTTAGAAGAATTACGGGGACGGGCCAATAAAATTATCGATACCTCGAATTTAAGCGTTCATGAACTAAAGGAACAGATCACGGAGCTTTTCGGATCTCGTTCTGTTGGCAGTCAAATAACGCTGAGTGTTACTTCATTTGGTTATAAGTACGGGATACTAATGGATGCGGACCTGGTAATGGATGTTCGTTTCTTGCCTAATCCTTACTATGTTGAGGGGTTAAGAGAATTAACCGGAACGGATGAGCGGGTGAAGAAGTTTGTGCTCGGGCACGAGGTCACCCGGAGTTTTATTACGCAATTTATCCAATTACTGAAGTTTTTGATCCCTCATTATATCGCTGAGGGCAAGACGCATCTAGGGATTGCGATTGGCTGTACTGGAGGTCAGCACCGCTCGGTCGTAATGGCCATCGAAATTGGCGAGGCTTTGGGAGAGATGGGTTACCCGGTGCTGGTTAAACATCGTGATCGGACCAGAAAAGTATCGGTAGGAGTTTAACGCATGAAATTCTTAAAATGGCTTTACCCCGGCTTGCGGGTTAAACGATGGCTCCTCCTTGCTTTTATTGGTGTCATCTTAATCGGAGTTGGAGCCGTAACTGCAAGCGGTAACTGGTTTGTTTTCAATGCGGAACTGAGTTTACGCCTTCTTCTTTATCAATTAACGGGCATTAATTCATCGGTACTCAGTGGGGTCTTGATTTTTACGTTTGGTGGGTTAATGGTTATCTTCGGATTAAGAAAAGTCTTTCGCTCGCTAATGGTTTCCTTATTGCCCGGCACGGATGGGGAACTAATTAATTATTTGTATCAGCACCGATCCCTGCAGAAAGGTCCTCGAATAGTAGTGTTGGGCGGAGGGACTGGACTTTCCGTTCTGCTGCGCGGCTTAAAACGGTATACCAGCAACCTCACCGCTATTGTGACGGTGACTGATGATGGCGGCAGCTCAGGCCGATTGCGGGACGAATTGGGGGTGCTCCCGCCAGGTGATATTCGAAACTGTTTGGTCGCTTTAGCCGATACGGAGAACTTGATGAATGAAATGTTGTCTTATCGGTTTGAGCAGGGTCAAGGCCTGGTCGGCCATTCCCTGGGCAACCTGCTGCTGGTGGCCATGTCGGAAAGGGCTGGGGGCTTTGTTCCGGCGATCCAGGAATTAGGCAAGGTTTTGGCCTTGCGGGGCCAGGTTCTGCCGGCCACCCTCTCGCATGAGGTCTTGTGTGCAGAATTATTAGATGGCCAGATTATTGAAGGAGAGACCAAGATTACTAGAAACGGGTCTAAAGGAATTAAGCGTATTTTTTTAAAACCGGGTAATCCACAACCGTTACAGGCCAGTCTGGAAGCGATTGCCCGGGCAGAGGCAATTATTCTAGGTCCGGGCAGTTTATATACCAGCGTTATTCCAAACTTGCTGGTGGATGGGGTAGTGGAGGCCATTCGTCAGGCGCGGGGAATGAAGATCTATATCTGTAATGTCATGACTCAGCCTGGGGAAACCGATCATTTTACAGCTTCGGATCATTTGCGGGTTATTTACGAGCATTGTGGGGATAATTTGGTCGATTATATTATTGTGAATAATCAGCAGGTGCGGCCTCAGCAACTGCGCAAATACGAGGCCAAGGGAGCCTATCCGGTGAAGGTAGATACCCGGGGTCTGGCCGGTCTGAACGTGAAAATAGTCCAGGAAAGCTTATTAGATCAAAGTGATATGGTGCGGCATGATCCCCGCCAGTTAGCCGAGACGGTAATCCGATTAATTTATCGGAAGGGGCTGTGGAAGAGGTGATAGATATTGGCGGCTGTGTCGTTTTCTCACCAGGTAAAAAATGAACTAGCGCGAATAATGCCTCCGAAAAATTGTTGTTGTCTGGCCGAATTCTCAGCACTGCTCCGAGCCGGGGGAACCCTGCGGATCAGTGCCGGACAGCCACCGTCCTTTTATGTTACTACGGATAACGCCGCTGTGGCTCGCCTCGTTTTTCGCTTGGGCAAATCGGTTCATTCTTGGCCGCCGGAATTGTTAGTGCAGCGGCAAGAACGTTTGCAGAAGCAAAATCGGTATCAGGTATGGTTGACTCTGCCGGATTTTCGAGACCCGATCCTGCAGCAGTTGGGAATTATCAAGGGCCGGCGAGTATATGAAGGGATCAGGCGGTCTTTGATCAGACGCCAGTGTTGTCAACGAGCTTACCTGCGGGGTATTTTTCTCGGTTGCGGTTCAATTACCAACCCGGAGACCGCTTACCACCTGGAATTGGTTCTAAGCAGTGAGGGGTATGCCCAGGAGGTCATTGGTCTGTTAAACCGGGTTGGTCTGCAGGCGCGGGTTAATCTGCGCAAGGAGATGCAGGTGGTTTACCTGAAAGAGGCAGAACAAATTGCTAGTTTATTGAGGCTGATTGGGGCTCACCGGGCCTTGCTGCACCTAGAGGATGTTCGAGTCCTGAAAGAAGTGCGAAACCAGGTTAACCGACTGGTTAACTGCGATACGGCCAATGTCGAAAAGGCAGTTAGTACTGGTCTGCGACAGGCCCAAAATATTAGCTTTATTGCGGATAAAGTGGGTTTGGATTGGTTGCCGGCCTCGTTGCGCCAAATGGCTGTAGTGCGTTTGGCGTATCCGGAGGCCAGCCTGAAAGAACTAGGTGACTTAATGGAGCCAAAATTAGGGAAATCAGGGGTAAACCACCGGCTAAGGCGCTTGGAAGAGATAGCCGAGGAGTTGCGCCGGGGTAAGGGTGGGGAGTAAGGCGTTAGGCGTTAGGCGTGAAGTTGTATGGGGGGTGTGATTGGATGCGCGTTGACCTCAGCTTAACGATGGAACTGACTCAAAAGCTGGTAATGACTCCGGAATTGCGTCAGGCCATTACTGTTTTACAGTTGTCGGCCCTGGAATTACAGCAGTACCTGCAACAAGAAATACTGGAAAATCCTTTTTTGGAAATCAAAGAGGAACCGGGGGAACGAGAAGAGGTCGCCGCGGCTGCTGAAGATAACCCCCGATCCGATAACGAAAGATTTGATATCGATTGGCAGGAGTATTTTGCTGATCGGAGCGATCTAGGTTACGTGAACCAGCCCCGGGAGGTTTATCCAGAACACTCCTATGAGAATTTTTTAACGCGGGGTCCGAGTTTACAGGAACATTTACAAATTCAAATTGATCTTGCTTTCCCTCCCGGGTTGGAAAAACACGTGGGACAATACCTCGTGGGCTGCCTGGATGAATCCGGTTATTTAACGGTTACCCTGACAGAAGCAGCTCAGAAGTTTGGGTGCTCAGAAGACAAGGTAGCCCAAGTATTAGAGGTTATTCAGACGTTTGAGCCGGCCGGGGTAGGGGCCAGGGATCTTAAGGAGTGCTTGCTGATCCAACTGCAACAGTCAGGCAAACTGAATAATCTAACCGAACGGGCAGTTCGCGATTACCTGGAAGACATCGCCCAGGGAAGAATGGCTAGAGTGGCTTCTGGTCTGGGGGTAAGCCTTCAGAAAACGCAAGAAATAGTTGATCTACTTCGATCGCTTAATCCTAAACCAGGTTATCAGTTTGCCGGGTCAAACGAGGTCCAGTATGTGGTCCCGGATGTGATTGTTGAAAGAATCAATGGTGAATTCGTGGTGTTGCTCAACGACTCGGTGGTCCCCCGGTTGGGCATCAACAGTCGATACCGTTCGCTGTTACAAGACAAGGAGGTTAATGAGCCAGAAGCGAAAAAATACTTGGAAAGCCGGTTGAATGCCGCGTCCTGGTTAATCCGTAGTCTGGAGCAGAGGAGGCTGACCCTATACCGGGTGGCCTGTTGTATTGTTGATATCCAGAAGGAATTCTTCCGCCACGGGATCAAGCACCTTAGGCCCCTTAATCTTAAACAGGTGGCCGAGATCGTCGGGGTCCATGAATCAACAGTCAGCCGGGCAACTGCTAAAAAATATATGCAAACACCGCAGGGAGTTTTTGAGTTTAAATTCTTTTTCAGTAGTGGCATTAGCTCTTCTGAAGGGAATAGTTATTCCTCGCAGAGTATTAAGAAATTGATTCGGGAAATTATTGAAGCTGAGGATCCCCATTTGCCCTGGAGCGATCAGAAAATAACCAAACAGCTAAACCAACAGGGAGTGCCTGTTTCCCGACGGACGATCGCTAAGTATCGGACCGAAATGGGGATTCCCTCGGCCACGCTGCGTAAGCGATACTAGCGTAAGTTACAAATCCCTAGATTTTGAGATTAGCAAGTAAATAACATGTATCTTGTTGTTTGTGTTATTTTCATCCGTGGTTGTGCCTAGCGGGCATGGGCAGTTGATAATAAATAAACTGACTTGTTTTTGCTTGGGGTACATTTTTTGGTCTAAAGATGTTTGTTCAGGAATATTTTTTATAGGAGTTGAGCCTGACCTAAATGGGGATAATTTTTCCATGGGGCAGGATTTTTTTTCGGCTTGTAGAAAATGAATTAATCAAACCATAAAATCTAGGCGAACCAGACATAATATCCAAGAAGAGAAATTTACTAGAATTAAAGGAGGAGGGTCAAATGACGATAAAAATTGGTATTAATGGTTTTGGGCGAATCGGTCGCTTGGTCCTGCGGGCAGCCGCCAATCATCCTAATCTGGAAGTAGTAGCGGTTAATGACCTGGGCGATGTTGAAACTAACGCTCATCTCTTTAAGTACGATTCGGTTCATGGACGTTTTCAGGGACAGGTAGAGATAAAAGACGGGACGATGGTCGTTAATGGACGAACGGTTCAGGTCCTGGCCGAAAAAGAACCGGCCAATCTACCTTGGAAAGACCTCGGAGTGCAGGTGGTAATTGAGTCTACCGGCAAATTTACGGATGCCCGCGATGCTCGGAAGCACCTGGAGGCCGGAGCCCAGAAGGTCATTATCTCTGCCCCGGGCAAGAATGAAGATATTACGATGGTCATGGGCGTAAACCATCAGCTTTATAATCCAGCCCAGCACCATATTATTTCCAATGGCTCCTGCACAACCAACTGTCTGGCTCCATTGGCCAAAGTAATCCACCAAAACTTTAATATCCAACATGCCTTAATGACGACCATCCACTCCTACACTAATGACCAGCGCGTGCTCGATTTAGCGCACAAAGACCTGCGTCGGGCCAGGGCGGCTAGTCTTTCCATCATTCCAACCACAACCGGGGCGGCGAGGGCGATTGGCCTGGTTTTGCCAGAATTGAAGGGCAAAATGAACGGCCTAGCCATGCGGGTGCCAACCCCGAACGTTTCTCTGGTTGATTTGGTGGCGAATGTGGCGAAATCGACGACCGTTGATGAAGTGAACGCCGCCTTTAAGGCAGCGGCTGAGGGAGAACTCAAAGGGATTTTGGCCTACAGTGATGAACCGACAGTCTCCCGCGACTATAATGGTGACCCGCACTCTTGTATTGTCGATTCCTTATCGACGATGGTGATGGAAGGCACGATGATCAAGGCGGTTGCCTGGTATGATAATGAATGGGCTTACTCGGTCCGCTGTGTTGACATGGCTGAGTATCTAGCGCAAAAACTCTAGTCAATATTAAAAAACAGAACCGGCTAAGGAGCGGCAGACATTACTGTCTGAGCCGGCCGGGTAAGTTTAATGCCTGACCCTAGGTTACAAGGCTAAAATTTAGATTCATTTAAAACAATAATTGTTCCACTATATGCACTAATGGAGGTATTAATGAAATGCCGGGTATTCCCCTGGGGGTTCAAGAACTAGAGGTTACCGGGAAACGGGTCTTTGTTCGAGTTGATTTTAATGTGCCAGTAGATGATAATAACGAGATTACTGACGATACTCGGATTAGAGCGGCTCTGCCAACTATTCAATATCTCATGGAGAAAGGAGCCCGGGTAATCCTGGCCAGTCACTTTGGACGGCCTAAGGGAGAGGTTAAGGAAAAGTATCGCTTAGATAAGGTGGCTCGACGTCTGTCGCAACTATTAGGTAAACCAGTTGTCAAGGCCAATGATTGTATTGGTGAGGAACCAGAACGTTTGATCGAGCAATTAAAGCCGGGGGAGGTTCT
>JAAZDI010000245.1 GCA_012512295.1 Syntrophomonadaceae bacterium | reverse complement strand
TCCCTGAGCGATCAACATCCCGTAATCAAGGACATAAATCCGTTCACAGACTCCCATAACGAGAGACATATCATGTTCGATTAAAAAAATGGTTAAGGAAAACTCCTCTCTGACCCAGCGGATTAGCTGCATCAAATCCTGGGTCTCCTGGGGATTCATGCCGGCAGCCGGTTCATCCAGCAACAGAAGCTGCGGCTTAGTAGCCAAGGCCCGGGCAATTTCCAAACGGCGTTGTTCCCCATACGGCAGATTCCGGGCTAACTCATCTCTTTTGTGATCCAGTTTAAAAATTTTTAATACTTCCAACGCCTGTCGGGTGATCTTTTCCTCGCCGCGCTTAAAGATACCCAGTCTGAAAATGGCACTGCTCACTCCATAGGTAGCATGACGGTGCAGAGCAATCCGGACATTGTCGAGAACAGACAAGTTGGCAAAAAGACGAATGTTTTGGAAGGTCCGCGCGATTCCCTGACGGCTGATCTGATAAGGTTTACAGCCCACCAGACTGCGGCCTTGAAACTCAATCTCTCCCCGGCTGGGCAAAAATACGCCGGTTAAGAGATTAAACACGGTGGTTTTCCCGGCCCCGTTAGGACCGATCAAGCCTACTAATTCTCCCGCTTCGATATCGAGGCTCAGATTATTGACCGCGTTTAACCCGCCAAAAGATTTAGACAGTTTTCTGATGCTGAGGAAGCTCATCCTGATCACCCCGCTTTCTTCGGAAGACATCGGTCACTTCCCGGGTACCGAGCAGCCCCTGAGGTCGGATCAGCATGACAATGATTAAGATCAATGAAAAAATGATGACCCTGAGTTCCACAAATTGACGCAGCATCTCGGTTACCAGCGTAACGAAGACTGCGGCGGTAATCGAACCGGTAATACTCCCCAGGCCCCCTAATACTACCATCACTAAAATATCAATTGACCGGAGAAAGTCAAAAATTTGCGGGCTGATATAAACAAATAAGTGCGCAAACAGGTCACCGGATAATCCCGCAAAAAAGGCCCCAATTGAAAAGGCCAGCACCTTGTACTGGGTAGTATTGATTCCCATTGCCTCCGCGGCGATCTCATCTTCGCGGACCGAGATAAAGGCCCGGCCATGGGTGGAATTAATTAAATTCGTGATAATTAGGACCGCGAGAACCATTAAGACAAACGCCCAGGTAAAGTTGGTATACTTTGGCACAGCATAGCCCCGGGCCCCTCCAACCACGTCCAGGTTGATCAAGATAATTCGAATAATTTCACCAAGGCCAAGAGTGGCAATCGCCAGATAATCCCCCCGCAATCTTAAGGTAGGTAAGCCAACTAAAAAACCTAATATCGCGGCAGCCACCGCCCCAGCTAGAATCACCAAAAGAAACAAGCCAATCCGAACTAAAAAATCCAACCACTCTATCCCGGGCAAGGACATAGGATTAACGACATTCCGACTTAAATAGGCGCTTACGTACGCTCCTACGGCCATAAAGCCGGCATGGCCTAAAGAAAACTGACCAGTAAAACCGTTGATTAAGTTTAAGCTGACCGCCAGCACAATGTTGATGCAAACGAGGGACAGGATCTGCATATGGTACGGATTTAAGGTCCCGGCTCCCTCCAGACCTATTACCGTTAGGTAAAAGGCCAAGGCCAAACCCAAGAAGAGCCAGCGTAAACCGCGGGGAGTTTTCCCCGGATCAGAACCCGAATTGTTTTGAGTTATCTCAGCCATCCTTTGTCACCAACTTTCCAACAATGCAGAGGCCATTGCCTTGATAAAAGCCTAAGTACATTTTACCACTCGCTACACTTTCTCGCTTTGGTTTTTGCCTAGAATACCAGTTGGCTTGATCAGCAGAATAATAATCAAGATAGCAAAAGCAATCGCATCGCGATAATCCGAGGACCAGAAGCCGACTACCAGTAACTCAGCCACGCCCATGACTAATCCGCCCAGCATTGCCCCGGGAATTATCCCGATTCCTCCCAAGACCGCCGCGACAAAGGCTTTAAGCCCGGGCAGGATGCCCATATAAGGGTCAATGCGCGGATAAGCAATGCCGACCAAAATACCAGCCGCCGCAGCCAAGGCGGAACCAATCGCAAAAGTTACGGAAATAGTGCGATCCACATTAATGCCCATTAACCGGGCCGCATCCCGATCCTGAGAAACCGCCCGCATCGCCTTACCGGTCCGAGTGCGGAAGATAATAAATTGCAGGATAATAATCAAAGCCAGGGATACCCCAAAGATCAGCAATTGCACGTTGCTGACCTGCACCCCGCCTAAATCAAACACCTTAATGGCGAAAAGCTCCGGGAAGGGCCGTGGGTCCGGGCCAACCTGCCAGCGCATCATATTTTCTAAAAATAACGAAACCCCGATCGCCGTAATTAACGCGGTAATCCGGGGGGAATCACGCAGTGGCCGATAAGCTACCTTTTCGATAATTACCCCGAGGATAGAGCAGACCGCCATTGCCACCAACAGGGTTGGCAGGAAGGGCAGCCCATAGTTAGCCACCGCAAAGAAACCCACAAACGCTCCCACCATGTAGATGTCTCCATGGGCAAAGTTAATCAGTTGGACAATTCCGTAAACCATGGTGTAGCCGATGGCGATTAGCGCATAGATGCTACCCAGTGCCAGTCCATTAACCAATTGTTGAATAAATTCCAAAATATTCCTCACCCCTGTCAGCCATAATTGGCAACAAGAGTAGGGGAACTCGGTTCCCCTACTCCGTAACCTTAGACGTCTCTTATTTGTATAAGGCTATCGTGTTTAAGGCTAGTGTATTAAATTGCGGGGTTTGAAAATATCTTAATCCGTTATTGGTTCGGCATGGTTAAGGTAAAAATCTGGTTAGGAATTGCTGCTTACCCTCTTTTACCTCAACGAAAGTAACCGACTTAATCGGGTTGCGGTTTTCATCCAGACTAATCGTGCCGGTAATTCCCTGGAAATCTTTCAGGCCATTAAGGGCATCCTTGATTTTCGCCTTATCTAATCCACCGGCCGCGTTGATCGCGTGCATTAAGGCATTCGCCGCGTCGTAGCCCAGAGCAGCAAATGAATCTGGTTCTTTACCTTGATACTTGTTTTTGTAGGCTTCCACAAACGCTTTGGTCGCTGGGTCGGCAGCCGAGTAATGACAGCTGAAGATAGCTCCCTCAACTGCGTCGCCGCCAATTTCGAACAATTGTGGTGAATCCCAACCATCCGCTCCCATCAATCTGGCGGTTAGACCCTGTTGCTTGGCCTGTTTGGCGATTAGGCCGACTGTATTATAGTAGTCGGGTAAGAACAAGATATCTGGATTGGTGCCCTTGATCTTGGTTAACTGACCATTGAAGTCCTGCTCACCTTTCCCATAGGTCTGCTCCTCAACAATGGTCCCGCCTAATTTAGTAAACTCTTCCCGGAACGAAGTCGCCAGACCGGTCGAGTAATCGTCCTGTTTATTATAAAGGATCGCTGCCGTTTTCACTTTCAAGTTCTCAATGGCATACTTAGCCACTGCTTTACTCTGGTAAGGATCCAAGAAACAGATCCGAGAGATGTAGTCTCCATTTTCGGTCACGTTCGTTGCCGTTGAGGTAGGGGTAATCATCGGCACTTGAGATGCCTGCGCTGAAGGAGCGGCGGCATTACTGCAGGAGCTGATAGTCGCACCAATGATCGCCACTACGCCGTCCTGGTTAATCAGTTTCTGGGCCGCATTGCTGGCGTCATCGATCTTGCCTCGATCATCCTCAACGATTGCCTTCACCTGACGACCACCGAGAATGCCACCTTTTTGGTTCATCTCCTCAATCGCCAAGAGAATTCCGTTATTGGCCGAGGTTCCATAGGTCGATACTTCCCCACTCAGTGAATTAATAACGCCAATTTTAACTTCTTCCGGAGGAGCCTGTCCAGCTGGCGGGGTTGATTCGGTCTTACCCCCACAACCGGCGATAATGCTTAAGCTAAACATAAGAACTAAAAACAAGGCGAGATTCTTTTGTCTCTTCATGACCATTCCACCTTTCTGCTAGATTTGCGGTATTTTAATTATTCCCAAAGCTGTGGTTTTCACCCCCCTAAAACAAAGATCCTGTAGGGGAACAGGAAGACAGGTTCGCTGTCCCGATTTCACTGTCCCAGTAAGCAATGCTTATATTTTAATCGGTCAGCCGGTTGCACTCGGCATTAATCGTCGCTAGCTTTAATCGTCGATCACATTAATCGTCAATCCTTGAGCCGGAATCAAACCAGCCCTTTGGACCTGGACAGGATGCCGGCCTGTCTTCAGTCGCTGACCGCTGTAAAATAGGGCGATCTTGGTTTTTTCTTTTTTGAGGCGCTGTTTAACAGAATGGGAAGCAAGCTAAGAAAGGTTTAAGAAATAATTGTCAATCGACGAATGGCTAAAAACAATTGACAAATCCTAAAATTTGCTTAGTGAAAACAATATACACTTATTTACAAGCCATGTCAACCATTTCTAGTCTGGATTGTCAAGCGCTGCCACGGGTGAGGGGTAAGGAGTGGAGACGCTGCTTCACCTGAAGTTAATCGGGTAGGAGGCTATTTATTAATTGAGTAGCCGACCTCCCATACCACGTACGTACCGTATGCGCGGCGCACACATAAGGTAACCCCCACTTAGAGAAGTGGGGGTCTTTTGATCCAGGATAGATACCTTAATACCGCACGCGTTTGTCGCCACTGCGGCGAGTCAGCTTTTCTCGGTCAAAGTATTCCAGCAAAGGTAAGATATATTTACGCGATGCGCCCAGCAGGTCCCGGGCTTCGCTAATGGTTAGGGAGGGATTGTGCTTAAAATAATTGATTATAGCCTCCCGGGCTTCTGTAATCTCTTCTTCGCGGAAGTAAAGGTCATCGGTTACCTTAACTAATAACTTCTGGTTAAGGCAGTAGTTTAGGATCTCGTCATATTCATTTTCCCTTAATGATAATGTTTGGGATAGTGTCTGGCACACCTCTCCCCAGGATGGCGGCTGAAACCGGGCTGTTTGATAATGGTGAAGGATTTCAGCCACTACCGAACGGTAGTGTTCCGTAAGCTGGGGACGATGTCCGTGCTGGGCCACGCTTTGGCCAATTAGCGAAATTAATCGGCTTTCCTCCCAGTGCTGCAACAGGGCGTTCAATAGTTTAACCGAAAAATAATTGAACTTACGTGAGCGCAGCTCCTCTTTGCTCAAACCAGGGCGCAACGGAAACTCACGATGATAATCACCCAACAATTCACGAACATCTTCCTGGAGATCAGCATAGACCTGAGGATGAATCAAGTAGTCTGACCCATCTAAACTCAGGAACACGACGCGCCCCTCTTCCCGCAGGCGTTCGAGTCCTGAGGCAATTTCCTCCTTAGTCAGTCCAAGCCGATTGCTCAGGTCACCTTGGGCAACAAAGGGCGGATGGGCGTGCAACAAATCCTGGATAATCAGTTCCTCTGGGGTTCCCTTTTCTTTAATCATCAAGGCTTGGATGACTTCCGGTCGAAACCGTTTCTGTTTGGGAGGATTGGGGTCAATCACGGTCCCCCCGCCAATCGTGAACATTGGTGAATAAGAACGCAGGACAAATCGATCCCGACGGGCCGCGACCACTGGTTCTTCCATCACCAATTGGGCAAAAGCACGATTGCCGGGGGCAAGCTCTTCATCATCCAGCAACACAACGCGACCC
>JAAZDI010000023.1 GCA_012512295.1 Syntrophomonadaceae bacterium | reverse complement strand
ATTAGATTTTCTGGTGACGATAGCGGAGGGGAAACACCCGTTCCCATCCCGAACACGGCAGTTAAGCCCTCCAGCGCCGATGGTACTTGGGTGGAGACGCCCTGGGAGAGTAGGTCGTTGCCAGGATTATATTTATTCCTCGATAGCTCAACGGTAGAGCATCCGGCTGTTAACCGGAGGGTTGCTGGTTCGAATCCAGCTCGGGGAGCCATTTTTAAAGGTCATCTTTAAAATAAGATGGCCTGTTTAATTTTATCTCCTAATTTTCATTAGGTAATTTTCATTAGGAAATATCTGCCGCTAAGCAGGATTAAGCGGAGCACATGCAGAATTGAAAGTTTTATGATCAAAATGATGGAGGGTGAAGCCATGGAGGACAGGCTTGACCAGGTTTTTAAAATGGTTACCGAGCTGATTCATATTACGGGTAACACTAATAGTATTGTTGAGGAATTAAGAACAGAGGTCACTGAACTAAGAGCAGAGGTCACTGAACTAAAAGCAGAAGTGAATCAATTAACAATAGGTCAGGACAATATAAAAGCCCGTTTGGAGCGAATGGAAGCGGACGTGCGAGAGATCAAGGAAAGTCGTTACGAACTTTTAGGCGAGCACGATTTGGCGATTAGAACGCTGCGGAAGAAAACTAGTCATTTCACGCTTGTAGATGATTAAAAAATGCCATAGACTAAGCCTGAGCTAGCTGGTTGCAAAATGCAGCCATTTTTTGTTTATTAAGGACTTTATTTAGAGTAAATGGGATTGGATTGATTTAAAATGTACATACTATAATTACAGTAAAGGTCAAACAAAGTCAAAAGATCAATAAAGGTTAAAATGAGTAACAAGAGGGCAACAAGAGATAGAAGGGAATAGTAACAATGAGTAGTCTGGTGGATCGAATTGAACGATACCTCAAGGAATTGCTTGATAAGAACCCGAAGGGGGTCATTGAATTACAGCGGAACGAATTGGCTGGATTATTTGAGTGTGCTCCTTCGCAGATAAACTATGTGTTAAGTACCAGATTTTCGTTGCATCGGGGTTATATTGTCGAGAGCAGACGTGGTGGGGGCGGCTTTATCAAACTAATCAAACTGCCTTTGTTGTCTTTAGATGTTGTTTGTCGTTTGTTACTAGAGGAATTAGGAGGCGAAGTCTCTCAACAAGTAGGTGAAGGCTTGATTGATCGTTTATATGAGGATGGGTTGCTTACTGCTAGAGAAGCTTCATTGCTGCGAAAGCTAATTCATCGCGATACCCTCCAACTCGAATTACCTGAACGTGATTATTTAAGGGCCAGAATTTTGCGTGTAGCCTTATTAGAAGTTATTAAAGATGAAATACCGTGGAATAAAGACTAAGGTTATCGGACAATACAAACAATTATTAATAAACAGTTAATTTCTTAGTTAAGGAAAATAATAAATGAGAGGTGACCGGGAGTGATTTGTGAAGAATGTCAAAAAAGGCCAGCTTCGGTTCACATAACCCAGATTATCAATAATCAGAAGACGGAACGACATTTGTGTGATCAATGCGCCCGAGAGTATCAGCAAATGGCGGCTACCTTTAGTTTTCAACCAACATTTTCTTTTCAGCAATTGCTAGCCAGTTTATTAAATCAGGATCAGAATTTTTTAGGCCTATCGTCAGCGGGAGTGTCTGTCGGGCAGCAGTGTGAACAGTGTCATTTAAGTTATCCTGAGTTTACTCAAGAGGGGAAGTTTGGTTGTCGAGAGTGTTATGAACATTTTAGTGATCGATTAGAAACCCTTTTTCGCAAAATTCATGGAAACGCCCAGCACAGCGGGAAGGTTCCGCAGAGAACTGGCAAGGTTCTGGGGATTAAGCGGCAGTTAGAGAGGTTATATGGCGAATTACAAGCAGCTATCCGACAGGAAGCTTTTGAAAAGGCCGCTGTAATTCGTGATCAGATTCGAGAACTGGAGAAAAAAAGAGCAGAGTGAGAGGGGAGTGAGCACCAGAAATGATTATTCAATCAATTATTAATCGACCATATAGTAAGTGGTTAGAAGGAAGTGGGCCATATAGCGATATAGTAATAAGCAGTCGAGTTCGTTTGGCTCGGAACCTGCTCGAGGTGCCTTTCCCTCATCTTATGTCAGAAAAACAAGCCCAGAAAGTAGTAAATCAAGTTGCCCAGATCGTGGCGGAAAAGGAGGTTCGTCAGGGACTGGGAAACCTGGAAGTGGTAGATCTAAGCGAATTGTCAGCCTTAGACCGACAGATACTAGTCGAAAAGCATCTGATTAGTCCTAAACATGCTGAAAACGCTGGACGAGGGCGGGGACTGGCGATCCGAGATGACGAGGCAATTTCCATAATGATTAATGAGGAAGATCATCTGCGGATTCAGTGTTTGTTTTCTGGCCTTCAAGTAAATGAGGCCTGGAAAATAGCGGATAAAGTTGATAATCGACTCGAAGCCCACATGGATTATGCTTTTGATGAAAGGTGGGGATATCTAACAGTTTGTCCGACAAATGTTGGAACTGGTATGCGGGCCTCAGTGATGCTTCATTTGCCAGCCTTAGTCATAACCAATCAGGCCCAGCGGATGCTGACGACTTTGTCGCAGATTGGCTTGGTTGTGCGGGGCTTATACGGTGAGGGAACTGAAGCTTCCGGGAACTTGTTTCAGATATCTAATCAGGTCACTTTAGGTCCTCAGGAAGAAGAAATTGTTAATAATCTAACAGCGGTTACGATTCAGATTATCGAGCAAGAAAAGGGAGCGCGGCAACATTTAATGGCAAAAGCCCGGCTGCAACTGGAGGATCGAATTGGCCGAGCCCTGGGGTTATTAACCAATGCTCGGATTATGACTTCAGAAGAAGCTCTGTCTCATCTGTCTGATGTTCGTTTGGGGGTTGATTTAGGAATAATTAAAACAATTGATTTACGGGTTTTAAATGAATTGATTATTCTCACTCGCCCTGCCTACTTGCAAAAATTAGCTGGTCAGGAAATGAACGCCGGTGCGCGGGATATAAAACGTGCCGCAATCATTGCGGAGAAATTAAAGGGTTAACTTCTGTCTCTT